>DATHUZ010000474.1:0-2657 GCA_035461725.1 Anaerolineae bacterium | reverse complement strand
GTACTCGTCGGGGAGCTGTGCCTTCATATCGCGCCACTCGCCCGGCGAGATCGCCTCCTTCAGAACCGACATCACCACCCGGGCGCGATACACAGCATCGGGCAGATCCGTCTCATCTCCCATGTGTGCGCGCACGCGCTCAAAGAACTCGTCCAGGCCGAACCGGACCCCTTCCGACGCCCCACTGATCTTCAGATAGCGGCCGATCTCGTTCGGAAGCTGCGCGGCGATATTGTTCGGCTCACCTCCCGCCAGCCTCTGTCCGAGCGTTTGCAGCGTTGCGCGCGTGGCGCGCACCGCCTCCTGTTGCGTGCCCAGGCGGGCACGATTCTGCACTTGACCAAGGAATTCGCTATAGTTCATCTTCTGTCTCCCTTCACATTTTCATGGCTTCAATAGCTTGTGCTACTTTTCTTGTTCAACCGGCTGCGCCGTCTGCACGGCCCTCTCAACCGCCACCGGCTCGCTGGCGTCGATCAGCTCCGGCTCCACGTCCGGTGCGCCGGCCATCGCCAGTCCCGGATCGCACTCGCGGCGCAGGCCGACGATCAGCCGCACACCGGGATCGTATGCGAAATAGCTGTAGGCCCAGTTGATCAGGACAATCAGCCGGTTGCGAAAGCCCATCAGGTAAAAAATGTGCACGACCAGCCACAATACCCACGCCACAAAGCCGGTGATCTGGCGCCCAAACACACGCGCCACCGCCGCCGAGCGGCCGATCGTCGCCATCGTGCCCCTGTCGCGGTACTCGAATGGCTCCAGCTCCTCGCCGCGCACGAGGCGCAGTACATTGCGTGCCGCCGTTTCGCCCTGCTGCATCGCCACCGAGGCAAGCTGTGGGTGCCCCTGGCCATCCGGCCCTTCCACGAAGGCGAGGTCTCCGGCAACAAACACCTCGTCTCGCCCCGCCACCTGCAGCGTGTCGCTCGCCAGAACCCGGCTGCCCCGTGCCTTCTCGAAGGGCAGTGCACCCGCCAGGTGCGGGCGGATGCCTGCCGACCAGATGACAGTGTGTGCCGCGATCGTCTCGCCCCCCTGCAGCCGCACGATGTCGCAGGTGGCGCTCTCGACAGCCGTCCCGAGCATCACCTCGACCCCCATCTCTTCCAGCTTCTGGTGTGTGTACGCCTGCAGCCGCTCGCCAAAGGGGGGCAGCACCGTGTCGAGCATCTCGATTACCAGGATTCGCACCTCATCAAAGTTGAGGTCGGGAAAGTCCTGGCGCAGCGTGTAGCGCTGCAGCTCCGCCAGCGCCCCTGCCAGCTCCACGCCCGTCGGCCCCGCGCCGACGACGACAAAGGTTAGCAACGCGCGCCGCCGCGCCTCTGATGGCTCGTGCAGCGCTTCTTCGAAACAGGTCAGGATGTGGTTGCGCAGTGCCACTGCCTGGTTGACGCCGCCAAGCGTGTACGCCACGCGTTCCACGCTGTCCAACCCGAAAAAGTTGGGGCGGCTGCCCGTCGCCAGGATCAAATAAGAATAGTCAACGGGACCATCGTCGGTGTAAAGCCGGCGCGCCTCCGCGTCCAGGTCGTGCACTTCCGCCAGCCGAAAGCGCACGTTCGGGTAGCGCTGCACCATCGCGCGCACCGGGTGCGCCACCTGCTCCGCTTCGAGCCCGGCAATCGCCACCTGGTAAAGCAGTGGCCAGAACGTGTGATAATTATGCTGATCGATTAGCAGCACGTCCACCTCTGTTTTCGCCAGCGCCCTGATCGCCTCTCTGCCCGCGAATCCGGCCCCCACAACCACAACCTTCGGCCTCTGCACCTCTCCGTTGTCGCCATCCCTCTTTCCAGCTCGTCTCATTCCGGTTCCTCCTCGTCATCGTCTCCCACGGGCATCTTTGCCATGTCGATCTTTTCCCATGGTTCGGTAACCGACCGGTAGCCCAGGTCATACGCCCTGGCCAGGGCGGTCGCGTGCTCCTCAACCGCGCCCTGTTCGTCCACGTCGTGCAGCAACAGATCGTTCCAATAGGCCGTGTTGAACACCCGGAAGAACGCCCATGTGGTCAGTTTGACTCCTTCAAAATGGCGCTCCGGCTGACCGCCCACCGCCAGCAGCACCCCACGGCGCATCTGGTGACCCTCGCTGCTCGGCGGCAGCGATTCGTCTACCACGAACTGGCGCACCCACAGGCATTGGCTCCGGTCGATGATGTCTTTGAGCTGAGCCGGCACATTCCAGAAATAGAGAGGGGTCGCGACCACGACCACGTCGGCGGCGAGCATCTCGTTGCACACCTCCTCATAGTCGTCCTCCGTCTGGCACCTCTCATTCTCCCAGCAGCGCTCACAGTCGTCGCACGCCTGAATGTCGAGGTCCGCCGCCACGCTCTTGGTCACCTGCGCTCCCGCGTCCCGAGCTCCCGCGAGAAAGCGATCGAGCAGCGTCTCGCTGTTCCCGCCGCGTCGCGGGCTGCCTGCGATGCCCAGCACTTTCACGGCGCTATCGTGACAGCTCGTCGGTCGAAATGGGTCCCGATACGGTCACCCGGTCCGGCCCCTCCTGCCCCACATCTACCGCCAGCACCAGCGAATCGATCCCCGGCTGCGCGAGTGCCACCAGCTCCACCGCTTCACGATCCTCCCGCGTCGGTACATTGCCGATCAGGGTCAGTGTTCCCCGGTTGTAGCTTACCTCTATCACCA
>DATHUZ010000473.1:0-3780 GCA_035461725.1 Anaerolineae bacterium | reverse complement strand
TCGACAGGGCGCGAGGACCCGGGCAGCCTCGTGATGCCGGCGCTGGTGCTCGGTTTCGCTTCGGCGGGGGCCATCGGCCGGCTGGTGCGGGCCAGCCTGCTCGAAGTTCTCGGGATGGACTACGTCAACACGGCGCGCGCCACGGGGCTGAGCGATGCCCAGGTGCTGGCGCGGCACGCGATCAAGAACGCCTTTATCCCCGTGGTCACCATCGTCGGGCTCCAGTTCGGGTTCCTGATCGGCGGCACGGTGGTCACCGAGACCATCTTTGCGCGGCCCGGCATCGGCCGCCTCATGGTCAACGCCATCCTGTGGAAGGACTTTCCCGTGGTGCAGGGGGTGGCGCTTCTCGCCGCCCTGGCCTACACCCTGGTCAACCTCGGCGTCGACCTGGCGTACGCCTACCTCGACCCGCGCATCCATTATGACTAAACGCCGCTACCCGATCCCAACGCGCAAGACGGTGCCGCGGCACGAGTACGCCCCGGCGCCGCGGCGGCGTGTGCGCACCAACCCGGTGGCCATCGGGGCGATCACGTTCCTGGCACTCCTCGCCGTCGGGCTCGCCGCCGCCCCGCTGCTCACCTACCACGATCCGCTGGCGATGGCGCCCGATGCGCGGTTACTGCCTCCCGGCCCGCAGCACCTCGCGGGCACCGACCTCTTTGGACGCGACGTGCTGTCGCGCCTGCTCTATGGCGGGCGCCGGACGCTCGGCATCGCGGTGCTGGCGGTCTTGATCGCCGGCGTACCCGGCACGGCGCTGGGATTGATCGCAGGCTATTATGGGCGCTGGGTCGACAGGCTGATCAGTTGGCTGGTCGACGTGATGCTCTCCTTTCCGAGCATCCTGCTGGCCCTCACCCTGGTGGCGGCCCTCGGTCCCGGCACGGCGAACGTCGTGCTGGCCGTGAGCGTGGCGACGATCCCGAACTACACCCGGCTGGTGCGCGGGCAGGTGCTCTCGGCGCGTCGCCAGCCCTACGTGCGTGCGGCGGTGACGGTGGGCGCGACGAACACGCGCATCCTGCTGCGCCACATTCTGCCCAACGTGTTCAGCCCGATCCTCGTCCTGGCCACGCTCGACCTGGGGTGGGCGATCCTGAACGCCTCGGCGCTCAGCTTTCTAGGCCTCGGCGTGCAGCCCCCCGCGCCCGAGTGGGGCCTGATGCTGAACGAAGGCCGCGCCTACCTGCGCACCGCCCCCTGGGTGATCACGGCCCCCGGGCTGGCGATCGCGGCCACCGTGCTAGCGGTCAACCTGCTGGGAGACGCGTGGCGGGATGTGACGGATCCCTTGAGGAAAAGGTAGATTGGGGATTGGTAGATTGGTCACTCCCAATCTACCAGTTTACCAATCTACCAGGATACCCCCCGTCAGGGGCGAAAGGTGTCGAGCAGGGCGCGCATCTCCACGTCATCCTGGATATCGGGCGTGATGGAGATGGAGCTCCACTGCTCGTGGCCCAGCGTGCCACCCGGGTTGAGCGTGACGGCCAGGCGCCCGACGCGGCGGCCGGTATGGCGCTCCATCGGCTGCTCGGCGGTGACGGCGAGGGCCGATGTGCCGGGCACACGCGCGGCCTGCGCAGGAAGCTGGCCTGGCAGGGCACCGACGAGCAGGTCAACTTGGGGCAGATTGGCGAGAAGCGACTGGGCCGACTTGAACGATAGGTTGGCGAGCAGAATGACGAGGTCGGCGCCGGCAGCGGCGGCGGCAACGGCGGCCGGTGCCACCTCAGCCGGCGGCAGCACGCGCACGCCGCGCAGATCCGCGTCAGGCACGCGCGTCAGCCCGACGACGGCGACGCGGTACGGGCCCACGTCGAGCACCACGTGGGGCGGCACCAACAACTCGCCTGTAGCAGTGTCGACCACGTTGGCCGACACGATGGGGAACTCGGCCTCTGCCAGGCGCAGGCGGAGGACGTCGAGGCCGAGGGATAGCTCCTTCGGCCCCAGCGCCATGGCATCGTAGCCCATCTGGTTCATGCCGGCCACGATCACCTCACCCTGCGTCAGGTCCCCCAGAATCCCCCCCCCGATCAGCGCGTCGCCCGTGTCGAGCAAAAGCAGATATTCAGCCTCGGCCCGCTGCGCGGTGACAAAAGTAGCCCTCCGGCGGAACCCGCCGGTCGAGTTGATCCCTCAGCCGCAAGGCTCGGTCTCGCCCCAGTTGTCGTTGGTGTGGAGCACGACGAGGCGCAGCGGGTCGGGCACCATCGTGGCCGTAGGGGCGAGGGGCGAGTATTGCACGCCCGCCACGGTGGTGATGGGCGATACGGTGCGCGTGTCGCCGGCCGGCTCGGGCGGGTTGGTGGGCAGCGCCCCGCAGCTCGCGAGGAGCAGGGCGAGCACCAGCCAGGCCGCGAGACGGGTTGACGAGCCAAGCGTATGCAGTCGATCTCTCATTCTTCCTCTTTGGCACGAATTGTGCGCAGCCAATACATACCGCCGACGGTGACGAGCAGTGCGAGCGCACTGAGGGCGGCGACGGCGATGTACAAGAGCACGCGGTTGCCCTGTCCCGCGCCGGATCCGCCGTCTCCCAGCGGATCGAGCGCAAGTGCGCTCGCCCCTTCACTGCTGTCCGCACCGGCGATCATGGCCATGGGCACGACGGTGGGCAGCGGTGTGCGGCTGGGGCGTGGGGTGGCCGTGGGCGGCGCGGGCGTCGGCGTGTCAGATGGGGTCGCCGTGGCGGTCGGCGTGTCGGATGGGACAGGGGTATCGGTGGGCAGCGGCGTGTCGGTGGGCATGGGCGTTTCGGTGTCGGCGGGGGTGGGGGTGGCCGCAGGGGTGTTGGTGGCCGGCACAGGCGACGGCGTGCGGGTGGCGGGGCGGCGGGTGGGGGTGGGCGGCACCGGCGACGGGGTAAAGGTGGGGGTCATGGCCGGCTGGCTCGGGTCGGGCCACAGGCCGACGGCGTCGATAAAGATCCAGTCGTTGCCGTAGGTAGTCATGTGGCTGATGTACACAAAGACGGTCATCTTGGGCCCGGTGGCGCGTGTAGACACGGTCAGGTCGGGCCACGAATTGATGTGCCACTCCGCCGGCCCCCACACCACACTCGGTGCGTTTGGATTCGTGCCGCCGGTCGGATCAAGGCCGATCTTGCGCTCAAAGTTGTCGCGCGTGGCGGCAGCCCAGCCGGCATCGGCCATATAGACCACGCCGGGCGTGACGTTCACCTGTTGGTAGATACCGGCGCGAAAAGGGACACCGTCAGACAGGAACCAGAGGGAGGGCGCGCCCCAGTACGTGTCCTCTGACGGGCGAAAATCGAGATCGCCTTCGAGAACAAAATGCCACCAGCCGTCGGGCACCTTCACAACCTTGCCATTCCACTCCCTGTCGACAAAGGTGTCAAAACCACAGTTGTAGGTGAGGTTGCCGGGCTTTTCACACGGGTTGTACGGCCCCGCGCCGGCAGGGGTGAGAAGCGAGGCAACGACAATGGCGGCGGTGATCAACATCCCCGCCCAGATCATCAAGCGCCGCAGCAGTCGGTTCATAAGCAACTCAGCCGGCCCCCACGATGGGGCCACTCCTCCCTGATTTCTGTCTGCCAGGCGAGTCGTGAACCGAGCCTGAAGAGGCAGGCAGAACCGGCGCATTATACCGCAAAAGAGAAAGGGCTGCAAACGTGGGCCGGGTTGCGTCGCCCCTCAAGCGAGCCCCTGGAGGCCCGAGCTTGCTCGGGGGAAGCGCACCGGCGACGTCCACCCTTCCCGAGCAAGCGATACTGTTGTTTTATTTACAAAAGGGGCAGGAGAGTAG
>DATHUZ010000472.1:0-2831 GCA_035461725.1 Anaerolineae bacterium | reverse complement strand
AAAAGGTCTTTTCGTGTGACTCGGCGGCGGTCAGGCAGGCGGACAGGACGACGAGGCGCACGGCGGTTCCGTCGAGGTAGGCCGCCAGTAGCTCGCCACTCAGTGGATGCACCCGGCCCTCCTCGTCGTGCAAAAAGAGATAGCCCTCGCCCCGGTCGCGGTGAAACAACCCGTGCCCGTCGTAGTGGAGGACGTGGTAACCGGGCTGCTCGCGCAGGGCGTCGCGGAGCGCGGCGGGGGTGGTGGCACGCACGGCGTGCACGACCCCCACTTCGCCCAGCCCATCGCGCACAGCGCGCTCGCTCGCCTCGACGTCGAGGGGGACGGTGCCCGGCGGGTTGGCCTGGAGGTAGAGCAGACGCAGCGGGCGCGGTGCCAGGAGCGACGGGGCGGGCTTGCCGCTCTCTACAAAGCGGACGATGGGGCACGACAGCCGCGGCGCGAGAAAGTGCCGCTCGTCGGGGTCGTAGAGCAGCTCCCAGGGCAGGTGGGAGAGCGCCGCCGGGCGCACGACGATCTTTAATCGGAGCAGGTGGCCGGCCGGCAGGGCATCGGGTGCACGCTCGAAGGCACGGATCACAGGCCGGGGAAAGAGGGCCAGGAAGAGGGCGCTGCCGAGCGCTTCCATTTCCTCGCGCGACGGCGGCTGGCCCGCCTGCACGGCGAGGAGCGCCGAACGCACGGTGCCGGCCTCTTCCCATTGAAACGTAACGGGAGCGACGCGGATCTCCCCCGGTCCCTCGGCCGCGACGGTGTAGGCACGTGGTGCGCCGTCGACGATCAGAACAAAGTCGTGGTAGGTAGGTGCCACTCCGCCCTCCTTCGGTGCGTGCTGCCTGGCGCTACTCGGTCGCCTCTTTGACCGCGAGCACCGTGTCCTCTCTTTCCACGGGCTCCCCTTCCAGCTCGCCGCGCAGATCCTGGAGCGCGTGCACGATCCTGTCGCGCAGGCTCGTCTTTTCCGGTTTTTCACGGCCCATGCCCAACAACCTCTCGCGCAGCCGCGTGGCAACGCGGTTGGTGAGACGCTGCAGCGCCTCGCTCGACGGCTTTTCTCCGTAGGCAAACCAGCTCATGGTCGCATAGCCGAGGGCGACGGTGGCGGCGGCGGCGACCGCCGCGCCGAGGATCCAGCCGGGCACGCCGCCCAGCTTGGCCAACTGGCGAAAGACAGTGCGCCCGAGCAGGCCGATGCCAAACGCCGCGATCAGCTCCTTGGCCCGCCCGGCCGTGATCTGGAAACCATAGATGCGCGCCAGGCTGAGTACCAGGCCCACCTGGATGGCGAGGAGGGGAACGACGTCGGCGAGTGGCAGCGGTGTCAGGCCGACGACGCCCGCGCCGCCGGCCGCGGCAAAGATGCGCTGCCAGGCGATCTTGCTCCTATACTCGGGCATCATCTCGGCCAGGATGGCGGCGAGCGCCGGCTGCGCCTTGACGATGCCGAGCACCACGTTTTCCACGTTCTCGCCCTCGGTGGCAACGGTCTGGATGAGCTGGAAGGGCTCGAGGCCGAGGTTGGCGGCGGCAGACGCGACGACGGCCTCGCGGTCGCGCTTCCGGATGAGGTCCATCTTGTTCAACACGACGATGTACGGCGTGTCCATGGCGGTCAGATCGTCGAACAGCTCTTTTTCGCTCTGCCTGACGCCCTGCACAGCGTCGAACATGATCACCAGGAAATCGGCAGCCTGGGCGGCCTGGAAGGCGATCTCGCGCTCGCGCTGCCCGACGGCGCCGACGGCGTCGGCGCCCGGCGTGTCGACCAGAACAAAGAGTCCGGCGTCGGACGCCTGGCGGCTGCGCGTGGTGCCAGGCACCGGGCTGACCGCGGCGCGGTCCTCGTCCTGGGTGATGAGCTGGTTGTAGAGGGTGGACTTGCCGACGTTGGCCGGGCCGACGACGGCGACGCTCCGCTTGTCGCCCCAGATAGGGCGGTATTGATCGAGGATAAAGCCAAAAACGTCCTTGAGGGCGGCCGGGCGACCTGGCAGCCGCAGGATGGTGGCGCCCAGGTCGTCGCGGATGCCCTGCGGCAGCGCCTCCCACACCTGGCGCGCCTGGTTTCTGGTCGACTCGGGTAGACCCTGTATGATCTGATCTATGCGTGTCTCTGTCACACTGCCTCCTGGTTGGCATCAAAAGAGCACCGACGGGCCGGGTCGTGTCCGCCGGTGGTCGCCGGTTCAGTATAACACATCCGGCAGCGCGGGTCAAGCGTGAGTGGCAAGAGCTTGGGAGTGAACGCTTATGAACTCGCGGACAAGATGGAGGCCCGACCCTGGTCGGGGAGGCATGGGCGCGCGAAGCCACCCCGAGCAAGCTCGGGCCTCCGCCAGACCGGGCATGTGCAACGCCGACCGCAATGCGTTTGCCCTGCCAAGAGCTTGGGGCTGTGGCAAAGTCAAGACTTCCGATGTTTCCGCCATGGTCGAGTCGTCGCTGCGGAACGAAACAATCGGAAGTCCTGCCAAGAGCTAGTGAGCGTATTTGACAACTGGAAGGAATAGGAGTATTATGCGCGCGCCTGTTCACATTCGCCGTAACCAGGTGGGTAGGTGAATCCAGGGCCCAAGGACGGGCCCAAGTGCAAGGAGAAAGCATGAGCAAATCCGGGATTCATGGATCACTCGCCATCATCATCGTGATGAGCCTGCTCATCATCGGAGTGTTGCCCTCGGCCAGCCTGGCCGGCCCGGCCACCCAGGCCGAGCCGGTCTACCTTCGCCTGAAGTACGCGACGTTCGATCCGCTGTCGGGCCTGCCCGACATCCCGTCGAGCCAGGTAATAGACGCCTACCCTGGCGATGGGAGCGGGCTCTACATCGTCC
>DATHUZ010000471.1:0-4122 GCA_035461725.1 Anaerolineae bacterium | reverse complement strand
AATAGTTGCCCGCTGGCGTGGCGCGCCGGTAAAAGGCGTCCATCGCCCGTGGACCCGCCACCACCAGCGCCAGCCCCGGGGGCACGCCGATCGCCTTCTGCGACGCCGTCAGCGCCAGGTCCACCCCCCACGCCTCCTGCCGCAGCTCCTCGCCGGCCACCGAGCACACCCCGTCGACGATCACCAGGGCGCCATGCTCGCGCCCCAGCGCCGCCAACGCCTGCACGTCGGTCTTGACCGCCGTCGACGCCCGCCGGATAGTAGGGCGCGGTCAGCGTGTTCGCCGCCACCTCGGGGCGCACCGGCACCTGCTCCAGGCCGAGGGCCGCGATCGCCGCCTTGAACGCGTCGCTCAGCCGCCGGTGGCGCGCGAACCGCGCCTCCATCCCCTCCTCCAGGATCTGCCCCAGGCTCACGTTCAGTGCCCAGATCAGGTTCACCGGCGGCGTGCCGAAATAACTCGGCCGGCGCGCCTCGTACGCCTCCATGATCGGCAGCCACAGCGCCCAATCGGCGTAATAGTTGCCCGCTGGCGTGGCGCGCCGGTAAAAGGCGTCCATCGCCCGTGGACCCGCCACCACCAGCGCCAGCCCCGGGGGCACGCCGATCGCCTTTTGCGACGCCGTCAGCGCCAGGTCCACCCCCCACGCCTCCTGCCGCAGCTCCTCGCCCGCCACCGAGCACACCCCATCCACCACCACCAGGACGCCATGCTCGCGCCCCAGCGCGGCCAGCGCCTGCACGTCGGTCTTGACCGCCGTCGACGTGTCGACGTGGGTGATCGTCATCACCTTGTAGCGCTTGCGCGCCAGCGCCGCCCCCACCTCGTCCAGCGGTGGCACGTCCCCTACCACGGGCGGGTACACCTGGTCCACCTCGGCGCCATACCGCTCCAGCACGGCCGCGTAGCGGTCGCCGAAATAGCCGCTGTTCACCACCAGCGCGCGGTCGCCCGGCTCGACCAGGTTGGCGGCGGCCATGTCCATGGCCAGCGTGCCCGATCCGGCGACGACGAACGGCTGGCCGTCGGGCGCCATCCACACCTGGCGCATCCGCTCCAGCGCCTGCCCGAACGCCTCGATAAAGTTGGGCGCCACGTGGCTGCCCGTCGGCGCGCCCATCGCGCCCATCACCTCGGGGGTGAACTCGATCGGCCCCGGGATCATTAACAGCTTTCTGCCTTTCACGCCACCTCGCCTCCTTTGACCAGCCCTGCATCCCGCACGATATCGCGCACCGTGGCGCGCTCCGCCTCCGTCAGCGGCAGCAGGGGCGAGCGCACCGGCCCACCATAATAGCCCAACATGTCGAGCGCCGCCTTGAGCCCGGCGATGCCAAACCGTGAGGTGACCGCGGCGTTCAGGGCCAGCACACTCCGCTGCAGCGCGCCCGCCTCCTCCATCCTGCCCTCGAGAAAGAGCCGGCGCAGCTCGAGCGACCGGTCGGGCGCCACGTTCGCCAGCGCCAGTACACCGCCCACCGCACCCACCGCCAGCGCCGCCAGCAAAAAGTTGGCCGACCCGGCCAGCACCTGGAACGTCGCCGGCGCGAGGTGCACCGTCTCGGCGAGCTGCGTGATGTTCCCGCCCGTATCCTTGATGCCGATCACGTTCGGGTGCTCTGCAATGCGCGCCACCGTGGCCGCGTCGACGTTCACCCCCGTGTTGCCCGGCAGGTTGTAGATCATGATCGGGATCGGCGACGCGTCGGCCACCGCCCGGTAATGCGCCACCAGCGCCGCCGCGTTCATCTTGCCCTTGTAATAGCTCGGCGTCACCACCAGCGCCGCGTCGGCCCCGGCGTCGGCTGCGCGCCGGGTCGTGGCAATCGTGCCCCGCGTCGACTCGCCCCCGGTGCCGGCGATCATCAGCCGCCCGGGCGCGATCGCCCGACGCGCCGCTTCCCACACCCTGCTCTTTTCCTCAGGGTCGAGCAGCACCCCCTCGCCGTTCGAGCCGAGCACGATGTAGCCCCTCAGCTCGTACGCGTTCCACCGCGCCAGGTTCTCGGCCAGCGCGCCATAGGCCACCTCGCCATCCTCCCCAAACGGCGTCGGGATCGGCGGAAAAACACCACCTAGATCGACTTTGTTCATATCTTCCCTCCCCTGTCATTGCGAGCGCAGCGAAGCAATCCCCCCGCCGCCCGTAGTTGCGAGTTCATCCATAGCACCGGCGCCACCCACCCCTCAACAACCTGTCATTCCGAGTTGATCCATGGCGTGCACGCCACTCATCATCAAAAGAACCGGCTCTGTTAATCCTTCTCTCTGCGCCTCTGCGCCTCTGCGTCTCTGCGTTAACGCAGCCCCCTACCACGTAGCGCCAGTTCATTAGTAGGAGCGCCAGCGACAAAGCAATCTCCCCCTACGATCACGGCAAACGCCATACCTCGCAATGACACCCCGATCGCCACGGACCCTACCCCCGCACCGGATAGTAGCACAACCCCGCCGTGCCCGGCCCCGAATGCACCCCCAGCGCAGGCGACAGCTCGGCGATCACCGACTCGACACAGTCGAAGCGATCCTCCACCATCTCCCGGATCTTTTCCACCTCTTCCACCGCCGCCGCGTGCACGTACGCTACCTTGATCCGGCCCCCCGGCCCCACCGCCGACTCGACCATGTCGACCATCATCTCGTACGCACGCCGGCGCCCGCGCGCCGTGCCCAGCGGCACAATCACCCCGTCGTCCATGCCGATCAGCGGCTTGATGCGCAGCATGCTGCCCACCAGGTGCTTCGCCTTGCCGATCCGCCCGCCCATGTACAGGTACTTGAGCGTGTCCGCCGTCTGGATCATCCGCGTCGTCGGGATCATCCCCTTCACCAGGTCGACCACGTCCGACAGCGAGCTGCCGGCCAGCGACGCGCGCGCCGCCTCCACCACCATCCACCCCTGGCACATCGACACGTTCAAGCTGTCGATCACTTCCACCTTCAGGCTGGGCAGCTGCTCGCGCAGCGTCGATTGGGCCACTTTCGCCGCCTGGAACGCCCCGCTCCCCTTCGACGTCATGTGGATGCTGACGATCTCGCTCGTCTCCTCCGCTTCGGCCACCTGCTCGTACATCTGGAGGTAATCCCCCGGCCCGGGGCTGGCCGTCTGCGGCAGCTCCTTCGCCGTGGGCAGCCAGCGGTAGAACGCCTCCCGCTGCACCGTCACCAGGTCGCGCAGCACCTCGCGGCCGCGGTGGATGTAATAGGGCACCCAGTGGATATTGAGCGCGTCGACGATCGATTCCGGAATGCTGGCACAACTGTCGGTGATAATCGCTACCCTGGACATCCTTTCCCTCTTGTTGCGAAACGGTGCGCACGCGGCCCGCGTGCCGCCCTGGCCCGGTCATCGCGCCCCCGGCCCTGATTCCAGTATCCTCTCAACAAGTCGGGGCTGAATGTAGGGCGGATTGGCCATCCGCCCTACATCCCCCAAGCATTGAGATGATACTGATTCTACCGCATAGCGCGCTGTGAGGCAAAAACGGCGCGGCGCGCCGCCGTTTCCTCTATCTCATTGTAGTCGAAAAGGGCGCGTTCGACAAGATCGGGCAGAGGAGTTTTTTTAGAGATTCAAACACCTCTGTGGAACTGTTACCAGGAGTCGGCGTCGTGCGCGGGATCTGTCACGCGGCCCAGAAAGAGGATCGTGCGCGTGCTCCGTTCACGGATCAAAAAGAGGAAGGGATGGTCGGCGCGGAAGGTCGTGGGCGACAGCAGGGCGGAGCGCATCGCCGTCGCCGAGGCCGTGGCGGCGGTTGCTTCGGTGCCTTCTTCGTTGACGGCGACAGACGCTTTGTGCAGCACCGCCTGTATGCGCAGCGCGTCGCTGCCGACCATGCCGGCAAAATCGTCCGCATCGAACGCATCGACCATGCCCATCGCACGCAGCGTCGCGGTGAGATCGAACGGGGTGGTGACCGCGAACCTTGGCAGCGTAACCTGCACCTCACGGGTTAGTGCTGCCCAGGTCCATTTGATCAGGGTCTCTTCTGTCAGGCGCGCTTCGAGGCCTGGCAGCCCGCCGGCCGCGGCTGGCAGAAAGAGAAACATGGACAGATCGTGCCCGGCATACGGCAACTGGAGCACCTGCACATCGCCAGACGTGCCACACCCACACT
>DATHUZ010000470.1:0-14241 GCA_035461725.1 Anaerolineae bacterium | reverse complement strand
CCCTACTGGCAGTCTGTCGTGCCGCTGCCGGGCGCAGACTTTTTCGAGGCAGATCCAGCCGAGGAACCTGGAGACGACCTCCACCTCCGCAGTGCCGATGAGGTGACCGGCTATCACATCCATGCGGCAGACGGAGATGTGGGCCACCTGGAAGACCTGATCGCCGACGACGAGGCGTGGCTGGTGCGCTACCTGGTGGTCGACACAGGCGACTGGCTGCCCGGACGCAAGGTGCTGCTCGCGCCAGCCCTGGTGCAGTCGATCGATTGGGTCAACCGGATGATCTATGTCGACGTGGAGCGTGACAGCGTCAAACAGTGCCCGGAGTACGACCCGGAGGCACCCGTGGACCGAGAGTATGAAGTACAGTTGTACGAGCACTATGGCCGGCCACACTATTGGCTGTAGGTAAAAGGGTGGACATGGTTCGAGTCGCACAGCAGACATCAGCAGTGCTCGAGGGGCGCGCGTGGGACCTGCAGTTCCGCGCGCTTCTGAACGAGATCTAGGCACGAGCTGATGACCGGTGAGAACGACAGCAGAGCATCAGAACCGATTCTCAGAACAAAAGATCTGGGCCGGGCCGTGAACGGCACGCGGCTGGTGGAGGGGGTGACGATAGCCATAGAGCGGCGACAGGTGGTTGCCATCGTCGGGCCAAGTGGGGCGGGCAAGTCGTCGCTTCTGCGCCTGTTGAACCGGCTGGACGAGCCGACCAGCGGCACGGTCTATCTCGACGGCCATGACTATCGTGAACTCGAGCCACAGGCGCTGCGCCGCCGGGTGGGTATGGTGATGCAGACGGCGAACCTCTTTCCCGGCACCGTCGAGCGTAACATCCGTTTTGGGCCTCGACAGCGAGGCGAGGAGCTGGCCGAAGCCGACGTCGAGGAGCTGTTGGCGCGCGTCGAACTGGCGGGGTACGCGCGGCGCGACGTGAGCCGCCTGTCGGGTGGAGAGGCACAGCGCGTGTCGATCGCCAGGACGCTTGCCAACTCGCCCGAGGTGCTGCTGCTCGACGAGCCGACGTCATCACTCGACGCACAGACCGAGCGTGAAGTGGAAGATCTGATGTGTGAGATCGTCCATGGTCAGGGACTCACCTGCCTGATTGTGACCCATGATATCGCCCAGGCTCACAGGTTGGCGAGCCACGCGCTGCTGCTGCAGGATGGGCGCCTGGTTGGTTTTGGCCCAGTTGAGGAAGTGCTGGATGCTTGATCAATATTTCGAGGAAGGATTGTCATTGGGTCTGGCCCAGGCGGCCATCACCCTGGTTGCCGCGCTCGCCGTGGCGCTGCTGGCGCGGAGGTGGGAGATCCACCTGGAGCGCGAGACGCTTGTGGCGCTGGTGCGCGGGCTGGTGCAAGTGGTGGCGGTGGGGTCTATACTGCTGCTCGTCTTCCAGGGGCCAGGCTGGCTGAGCGTGATTGTGCTCGCGGCGATGATGCTCGCCGCCGGGGGAATTGCCGCACGCCGCGCGCGCGGTATCCCCGGCGCGTTCTGGGTGTCTCTGCAGGGGATCGTCTTTGGTGCAGGAACGGTGATCCTGCTCATGACGTGGACAGGTGTGATCGACTCGGAGATGCAGGCGCTGATCCCCGTTGGCAGCATGTTAATCGCCAACTCGATGAACACGGGCGCCCTGGCGCTCGACCGGTTCCGTGCGGAGGTGGAGGCGCACTCGGGGCAGATCGACGCGGCGCTGGCGCTCGGTGCCGATCCCGCTGTCACGGTGGCGCCCTACGTGCAAGAGTCAGTGCAGGCCGGCCTGATTCCGCGCGTGGACACACTGCGCTCACTGGGGATCGTCTGGATTCCAGGCATCATGGCCGGCATGATCCTGTCGGGCTCCGATCCGGTCTACGCCGCCGTGTACCAATTCGCGGTGATCGCCATGATCTATGCTGCTGCCGGGCTGACGGCCGTCGCCACGACGCTGCTGATCCGCTTCCGGGCATTTTCACCCGCGCAGCAGCTTATCCTGCGTCCGGGCCACGAGGCGATGGCCGCAGGGGAAACAGGGCAGGTGGCACAGTGAATCCGTTCGGGTCGTTTTTTCAGTTTGGTGACGTGCAGTGGCGGATCCTGGCCTACGTGGTGAGCGCCATGGTGCTCGGCGCACTGATTGGATGGGAGCGTGAGACGCTGAATAAACCTGCCGGGCTGCGTACCCACACACTGGTGTCGGGGGCGGCGGCGCTGTTGGTGGCGTTGGGTGACCTGGTGGTGACGCATTTTGGGCAGGACCTGGGGGCGCCGCTGGTGCAGACTGATCCGATCCGGTTGATCGAAGCGGTCATCACGGGCGTCAGCTTTTTGGGCGCGGGCACGATTATCCGTGCCCAGGGCGATGGGCACGTCGAAGGGCTGACGACGGCCGCGTCACTCCTCTTTTCGGCGACGATCGGCATCGCCGTCGCGCTGTCGCAGGCGGTCCTGGCCGCCGGGGTCACCGTGTTGGCGCTGGTCGCGCTGCGCGGGCTGGGGGCATTGCGCGCGTGGATGAGCAATCGAAATCAAGAGAGGACATAGAGGGATCACATGCAAGAACAGGGATTGAGCGAGACGGAACAGGCGATGATGCGCCAGAAGCTAATGGATCGCCTGGCTTCGGCACACGACGAGATGGAGCAGGCTGCTGACGTGGTCCGCAGCAAGGCGGATGATCTGTGGGAAATCGACGAACCGATAGGCTCTGGCACGGAACGGGAGATGGCGCTCGCGCGGCAGGAGATCGTGCGGGTGCGGATCGACGAGCTGGAAGCCGCACTCGAGCGCCTGGACGAGGGGACGTACGGGATCTGCGCAGAGTGCGGTCACCGGATCCCATGGGAGAGGCTGCAGATCATACCGGAGACCAGGCACTGCGTTCGGTGCGAGTCGAACCTTAAGGAGGGAACGTGAACGGTCAGCGGGGGCAGAGGGAGACGGACCCGAGGCAGCGCCAGGGTATGCCCTCTCGGTCGGATCTGGCGGGATGTGGCGGCACGAGCGCGATCTTTTGGGTGGTGCTGGCAGGTGCGGTGGGGCTGTGGTTGTGGAGCATGGCAGGGGGCGCCGGCACCCCAAGCACGGCGATCACGTACACAGCGTTCCGGGAGCAGCTCGAGGCGGGCAACGTCGACAGCGTGTTGGTGGAGGATCAGCAGATCAGCGGCGTGTTGGCCGAGCCGGCGACGGCAGAAGTGGAGGGATCGCCAGACGTCGAATACACCGAGTTTGTCACCTACCTGCCCTCTTTTGGCGACGAGAACCTGATGGCGCTGCTGGAGGCGTACGAGGTGCAAGTGGAGGCGCGCCCCGCAAGCGATGTCTCATGGTGGGTGCTGTTGTTGAATTTTCTCCCCATCATCCTCATCTTTGGTCTCGGCTTTTTTCTCTTTACGCGGATGCGTGGCGAGGGGGGGGGAGGAGGACTGGGCTCGATCCTGAGCATGCGCGAGAGTGGCGCGCAGTTGTACGACAAGAGCAAGGAGCGGGTGACGTTCGACGACGTGGCAGGGCTGCGTGGCGCCAAGGGCGAGCTGCAAGAGATCGTCGCCTTTCTCAAGAACCCGAACTATTTCAGCCGCCTCGGTGGCGAGGTGCCGCGTGGCGTACTCCTCGTCGGCCCGCCCGGCACCGGCAAAACGCTGATGGCGCGGGCTGTCGCAGGCGAGGCCGACGTGCCCTTCTTTAGCATCACCGGCTCGAACTTTATGGAGATGCTGGTGGGCGTCGGCGCGTCGCGCGTGCGCGATCTCTTTGCTCAGGCGAAAAAGTCTTCGCCGAGCATTATCTTTATCGACGAGCTCGACTCGATCGGGAGGCGCCGCGGCGCTGGGCTCGGCGGCGGGCACGACGAGCGCGAGCAGACGCTCAACCAGCTCCTGTCAGAGATGGACGGATTCGCACCCAACGAGGGTGTGATCGTGATGGCCGCGACCAACCGGCCCGACATTCTCGACCCGGCGCTGATGCGGCCCGGGCGCTTTGACAGGCGAGTGACGGTGGATCTACCGACGATGAAAGACCGGCTCGAGATTCTAAAGATCCACGCCCGCAACAAGCCGTTAGCGCAGGACATTGACCTGGAGCGGCTGGCGCGTGGCACACCCGGTTTCAGTGGCGCCGATCTCGAGAACCTGCTCAACGAGGCGGCGCTCATCGCGGCCCGCCGCGAGAAGGATGTGATCGAGCGCGATGACATCGAAGAAGCGCGCGACAAGGTGATCATGGGGCTGGCGCGCGAGAATCTGACCATGACCGAGGATGAGCTCGAGATGCTGGCCTACCACGAAGCAGGCCATGCCCTCGTCGCCGCCTTGGTCCCCAACTCGGATCCGATCCACAAGGTGACAATCGTGCCGCGGGGGCGTGCCATGGGTGTCACCCAGCAGCTTCCCGAGCGCGACCGCTACATCTACCGGCGCGAGTACATGGTGGATCGCCTGGCGGTGATGATGGGCGGGCGTGCGGCAGAGGACCTGGTTTTTGACACGGCGACGAGCGGTGCGGAAAACGATCTGAAGCAGGCGACGCAGCTCGCGCGCAAGATGGTGCTGGACTGGGGCATGAGCGAGCGGCTGGGCCGCATGGCGCTCGGCAGCCCGAACGAAGAGGTGTTCCTCGGACAGGAAATCGCCCAGCGGCGTGACTTTTCAGAGTACACGGCCCGGGCCGTGGATGAAGAAGTTCAGGAAACTCTGGAGGAAGCGTACCAGCGGGCGAAAGGCATGCTGCACGAGTACCGAGACGAGCTGGATCAGATCGTCGACCTGCTCCTGCAGGAGGAAGAGATCCCAGGCGAAAAGGTTGTGCGCATCCTCGACGGCGCCGCGATTATACCCGACGAGGAGACGGTGTACATCGGCGAAGGGCTGACGCCTGCGCAGGACGGAGTGCCGGTGACGGATCAGGCCGGAGAGTAGCAGGTTGCCGGATGGGCGTTCCCAGGTGCTCTGGTCGCGCGAGTTTGTGTGTTGAAGCATGAACCTTTCATCGGGCCGCCAAGGCCCGACGTTATACAAGGAGAGAAAGACCAGATGGAACAGACAAGAGAAATCAAACAACTCCAAGACGGGAACAAGATCGTCAAGCCCGACGCGGGCACGATCCGCGTCAAAGAGCTGAGCGTCGACCAGCTCTACACGCACACCGATCCCGATGCATTTTCATTCGAGACCACGGCGGACCTGGAGGATCTGGATCGCGTGATCGGCCAGCCGCGTGCCGTGGAGGCACTCCAGTTCGGCGTCGGCATCCAGGCGGTGGGGTACAACGTCTTTGCGATGGGACCTACCGGAGCGGGCAAGCGTGAGCTCGTGCGCGAGTTCTTTGAGCGCGAGGCGAGCAGCCGGCCGGTACCACACGACTGGTGTTACGTGAACAACTTTGACGAGTCGCACAAGCCCAAAGCGCTGCGTTTGCCGCCTGGCATGGGCGTGCAGTTCCGTGAGGACATGAAGGACCTGGTCGAGAGTCTCAGTACGGCGTTGTCGGCAGCGTTCGAGAGCGAGGAGTATCAGGCGCGCCGCCAGTCGATTGCGAGCGAGTTTCAGGAGGTGCAGTCGAAGGCGTTCGAGGCGGTGCAGGAGCAGGCGCAGGAGCGCGGCGTGGCACTGCTGCGTACCCCGGCTGGCCTGGCCTTTGCACCGCAGCGGGACGGCGAGGTGATGTCGCCGGAAGAGATCGGGGCACTGTCTCAGGAGGAGCGCGACCGGCTGGAAAAAGAGGTGGAGGAGCTCCAGGGAGAGCTGCAAAAGATCGTCCGCCAGGTGCCGGGCTGGCAGAGCGACATCCAGGAACGGCTCAAAGAGCTGACCCAGGAGATGGCACAATTTGCCGTGGCAGGCCTCATCGACAAGCTCCGCGCCAAGTATGCCGAGTATCCGGTCATCGTCGAGCACCTGGACGCCGTTCAGCAAGATGTCGTGGAACATGCCGAGAACCTGATGGGGGGCGAGCAGGAGAACCCTCTGCAGGCATTGATGGCGGCGCAGGGGGGAGGCGGAGCCGCGGGCCGAGAAGAAGAGTCGCCCTTGCTGCGCCGTTACCAGGTGAACGTCCTGGTCGATCACAGCAACGCCGAAGGTGCCCCGGTGGTGTACGAGGATAATCCCACGTACCAGAATCTTGTGGGGCGCGTGGAGCACCGTGCGCAGCTCGGCGCGCTGCTTACCGATTTTCTTCTGATCAAGCCTGGCGCGCTGCAGAAGGCGAACGGCGGGTATCTGATCCTGGACGCGCGCAAGGTGCTCACCCAACCGTATGCGTGGGAGGGTCTCAAGCGGGTCCTCCAGTCGGACGAGATCAAGATCGAGTCGATCGGCCAGATGCTGAGCATGATCAGCACCGTGTCGCTCGAGCCGGAGGCGGTTCCTCTCGACGTCAAAGTCGCGCTGTTCGGCGAGCCGATGATCTATTACATGCTCTACTACCTCGATCCCGACTTTGCCGATCTGTTCAAGGTGGAGGTGGACTTTGCCGAGCGCATCGATCGCAACCCCGAGAACACAGATCTTTATGCGCGCATGATCGCCGGGATGACCAAGCGCGAGAATCTCCGCCCGTTTGACCGGACAGGCGTGGCGCGCGTCATCGAGCACGCGGCGCGCATGTTGGGCGATGCCGAAAAGCTCTCGATCCAGCGGCGCGATATTGCCGATGTACTCCGCGAGGCCGACTACTGGGCGGGCCAGGCGGGACACCCGACGGTTGGGGCCAAAGACGTGGACCGGGCGATCCAGGCGGGTATCTACCGGTCGGACCGCGTCCGCGAGAATACGCAAGAGTCGATCAAACGCCAAATCAAGCTGATCGACACGCGCGGCGAGAGGGTGGGGCAGGTGAACGGCCTGTCGGTGCTGCAACTGGGCGACTTTTCATTCGGCCAGCCGAGCCGGATCACGGCGCGCACGTGGTTGGGCAAAGGCAGCGTCGTGGATATCGAGCGCGAGGTAGAGATGGGCGGGCCGATCCACTCGAAGGGAGTCCTCATCCTGCAGGGGTTCCTGGGGGAGCGGTATGCGGAAGACACACCGCTGGCATTGTCGGCGAGCCTCGTGTTCGAGCAGTCGTACGCCGGCGTCGAGGGAGATAGCGCATCGTCGGCAGAGCTGTACGCGTTGCTATCCGCTATCGCCGAGGTACCTATCAAGCAGTCGTTGGCCGTGACCGGATCTGTGAACCAACATGGCATGATCCAGCCAATCGGTGGTGTGAACCAAAAGATCGAGGGCTTTTTCGACGTGTGCCAGGAGCAAGGCCTGACAGGGGAGCAGGGTGTGTTGATCCCCGTGTCGAACGTGCAGCACCTGATGCTGCGTGACGACGTGCGTGAGGCCGTCGGCCGCGGCGAGTTTCACATCTACCCTGTCACCACGGTGGACGAGGGGATCGAGCTGCTGACGGGTGTGCCGGCCGGTGAGCCGGGACCAGAAGGCAAATACCCGGAAGGCACGATCAACGGCCAGGTGGAAAAGCGGCTGACGTCGCTGGCGGAGATGAGCAAAAAGTTTTCGGGCAACGGAGCATCACCCCGAGAGGAGGAGGCGTGAGCAGCGAGCTAGACCGAAAGGCGTATGGCGTTCGGATTCGACGGGTGTTGGTGGCGATGGACGCTTCGCCACACAGCCTGGCAGCCCTGGATGCGGCGACCGACATGGCCGCACGCTTTCGGGCAGAGCTGCAGGGCCTGTTCGTCCAAGATCTCAACCTGCTGCGCCTGGCACAGCTCCCATTTGCCCAGGAGGTAGGGCAGTTCTCGGCACGCGAGCGTCGAATTGACTCGGAAGAGATGGAGCGCCAGCTCCGCATGCAGAGTGCCCGCGTGCGGCGCATCTTTGATGGACGGACACGCCACGCGCATCTACGCTGCTCTTTCCAGGTGGCGCGCGGCGTCGTCCACCGCGAAGTCCTCTCGGCGGCGTCGGATGCCGACCTGCTGGTGCTGGGGCGGGCGGGATGGTCGCTGCTGAGCCCGCGCCGGCTTGGAACCACGACACGGGCCATTCTGGCCCAGGCTCCGGGGCTCGTGCTCGTGCTGCAGCGCGAAACGTGCCTGGGCCAGCCCACTGTGGTGATCTATGACGGCTCTGCCCTGTCGAAAAAGGCACTCGAGATGGCGGTCGAATTGGTCGATAGCCCGCTGCCAGAGCGTTCGGTCCGCGGGGGAGGCAAGCAAAAGCAGGAGAGCGGGGTCCCGATCAGCATCTTTCTCCTCGGCAGCGGAGGTGCGGATACGTTGCAGACACTCCGGCGCGAGGTGGAGGAGTGGCTGGCGCAGCGAGCACCCGACCTAAAGGTGCGTTTTCGGGCGCTCACGGATGAGCGAGTATCGCGGCTGGCGGATTACATCATCAGGGAGGAGTGTGGTATTCTCATGGTGCCGGCACGCAGCGCCATCCTGAGAGACACCGCACTCCAGGGATTGATCGATAAAGTCGAAGTACCGGTCCTGTTGGTGAGCTAGGCTGTGGCAAGGCCAGGACGGGGGCCGTGCGCGTTCACCCTCCGCCTGGCCTTTGCCTCGACCATGAACTGGCTCCCGTGTCGATTACGCATTCGGGCATGAATGTGGTATAATCGAGAATAGGACCATCGTTATTATTTCCGTGCAAGCAGGAGGTGACATGGCAGTTGAAGGAGAGTCGAATCTCGCCTGGAGGGTTGGGGGGCCGCAAGGAAGCGGTGTTGACACGGCAGCGCGCCTCTTTGCGGGGGCGTGTGCGGCAGGCGGGCTGCATACGTTTGGACGGCGCGAGTACTATTCGAATATCATGGGCCGGCACAGCTATTACGACGTCCGCGTGTCTGACCGGAAGATGAGCTGCCATCGCAGCCTGATCCACGTTCTGGCCACGTTCGGCGCCGAAACGCTGGTGCGCCATGCCATTTCTACCGTGGCGGGAGGGATCATTGTCTATAACCGCGCCGACGAGGATGTTTCGCTGCGCAGCATCACCTTTTTGGAAGAGCGGCTGCGCGACGACCTGGCTGCCTACCTGTCGGAGCGAGACCTGCCGGCGTCGACCGCGGGCGTGCTAGAGGACGCGCGCAGGCGAGACATCGTCGCGTTCGAGCTGCCGTACGACGATCTGACAGAGAAGCTGGCCGGCAGCCTGGTGGAGAAGCCGCGTGCCGTCCGGACGATCAACACGATGGCCGTCGCGGCATCGTGCGCGCTGGTCGGGTACGACAGGCGTTACCTGGTTGCATCGCTGCGCAAGCACTTTGGTGAGAAGCCCAAGATCGTCGACCTGAATGTGCGCGCGGTGGACCTGGTGTACGATTACGTGGAGCAGCAGGGCATCCCGAGCGCGTTCCGCTACCGGCTGGCTCCTGAACCGGCAAATGGCCCGATGTTGGTCGTCGGCGGCAGCGACGCGGCGGCGCTGGGGAAAATGGCCGCCGGGATGACGTTTCAGACCTACTATCCGATCAGCCCCGCGACCGACGAGAGCGTCTTTCTCGAATCTCACGCGAATGTTCCGCTGCGGGGGGGCGGTGAGGCACCGATCGTCATCGTGCAGACGGAGGATGAGCTGGCAGCCGTAACCATGGCCACAGGTGCGGTGCTGACCGGCGCGCGCGCGGCGACCGCCACCTCGGGCCCCGGGTTTTCGTTGATGGTCGAGGGACTTGGTTGGGCGGGGATGAACGAAGCTCCCCTGGTTGTCACGCTCTACCAGCGTGGCGGGCCCTCCACCGGACTGCCGACGCGTATAGAGCAGGGCGACCTGCTTCCCTCCATTTATGCCGGGCATGGCGAGTTTCCTCGCCTCGTGGTGGCATCGGGCGACGTGGAAGAAACTTTTTACGACGCCGCCCAAGTGTTCAACTATGCCGAGCGCTACCAGACGCCCGTCATTCACCTCCTGGATCAGACGCTGGCCCGCACCACTCAATCGCTGCCTCCATTCGACGTAGGTGCGATTCGGATCGAGCGAGGTGAGCGCTACCAGCCCGCACCCGACGTCGACCCGAATGCTTTCTACAAGCGCTTCGAGGTCACGCCGTCGGGCATCACCCCGCGCCCGTTTCTGGGCGAGCCGGGGGGCATCCACTGGCTGACAGGCACCGAACACACCGAGCATGGGCAGGTGACCGAGGACCCCGTGATCCGCGAGGCGCAGATGGAAAAGCGGGGGCGCAAGCTGGAGCTGGCTGCACGCGAAATCCCTGTGGAGGAAAAGCTGCGCGTGTATGGCGATCCGAGCGCCGAGTTCACGATCGTCAGTTGGGGGTCGACCAAGGGGGCGATCCTCGAGGCGTTGGAAGGGCTGTTGGCCAATGGCATATCTGTGCGCTTGATCCAGGTCCGCTTGCTGTGGCCTTTCCCGGCAGAAGAGCTTGGCGAGCTGGTGCGCGACGCACGGCCGCTGGTGGTGGTCGAGGCGAACTATGGCGCCCAGTTCGCCAACCTGCTCTCGGGCCAGACGTGCTACAAGCCCGATCACCTGATCCTGAAATACAATGGCCGGCCAATGACGTGTGGCGAGCTGACGAGGTCGCTGCAGAGCATTCACCAGGGTGACGCGCCCGAGCGGATCGTGCTGCGGAACCCCTACGAATAGAGGACGACGATGACAGAAGGATTTTCGGCAAAGGACTATCGAGTAGATCACCCCATCGACTGGTGCGCGGGCTGTGGCGATTTTGGCATCCTGAGCGGCATGCAGCAGGCGCTCGCACGCCTGGGGGTGCCGCCCCATCGCGCGGTGATGGTCGGCGGCATCGGCTGCTCGGGCAAGACCCAGTACCACGTCAAGGCGTATGGTGTGCACACGCTGCATGGGCGGCTGCTACCCTACGCCACGGGGATCAAGCTGGCGAACCCGGAGCTGATGGTGGTGGGCGTCGGCGGTGACGGCGATGGAATGGCCATCGGCGCCGGGCACTTTGTGAACGCACCGCGGCGAAATGTCGACATGACCTACATCCTCTTTCATAACGAGGTGTATGGCCTTACAAAAGGCCAGGCCGCGCCGACGCTGCCGCTGGGCATGCAGACCAAGGGCCTGCCCGAGCCCAACCTGCAGGGGCAGGTCAATTCCCTGATGCTGGCACTGGCCTCGGGCTTTACCTGGATCGGGCGGGGCTACTCGTTCGACATCCGACAGTTGGCCGACCTGGTACGCCAGGCGATCGAGCATCCCGGCCTGTCCTATCTCGAGGTGCTTCAGCCGTGCCCTACGTACAACAACATCCACACCAAGGACTGGTTCGCCGGGAAGGACCGGGGAGGCCAGTCGCGGCTCTACGATCTTCAGAAAGAGGGGTACGACCCGGTGGTGCCGGACGACGCGGGGGAAAACGTGACACAGGAGGTGTTGAACCGCTTTGTCGCCAAGGCGCACGAGTGGGGAGATCGCATCCCGACGGGCGTGCTGCTCCAGAATCGCGGCGTGTCAACCTACGGCGAGAGGATCATGGCGCGTAACCCAAACTACGAGGGTGCTGCACCCGCGTTGAGGCCGATCGCCGATGAGAACGGACGCTCGGTGGCCGATCTCGGGCCTATCTTCGAAGAGCTGGCGATCATTTCCCCGGAGCTCGATCTCGACACCGGCTTCCCGCCGCCGATCGACCAGGCGCCGCCGCCGCCTGTTCCCGGCGCGGCGAGTGGCGAGCCGAGTGACGATGACAAGAGAGATCCAGGCGATTGACACGAGACCAGGGCTGGGGTGCCATCGAAGAAGATGTAGCACAAAAGCACGAGGATGCCGACTGCTCCGGTGCCGTCCATCCTCGTGCCTGGTACAAGGGCATATTCGAGCGTCTCGGCGATGCCCGGCGGGCGCTGATCGAGAAGTATGAGCAGGCGTACGGGCGTGTGGATGAGTGGAGCGGGGGCCGCCTGGACATCGTGCGTCGCGCGATGAGCAGCGTGCGACACGAGCGCGGGCCAGAAGCCGCGGCGAGTATGGCCTACTATGCTCTTTTTTCCCTCTTTCCTCTCGCCCTGTTCATGATCGGGATTGCCAGCCTGTTCATCGAAGAAGAGGCAGCCCTGCGCCAGACGGTGCGGATTCTGAACGAGGCGATTCCGGTACCGACCAACGTGGTCACCGAGAACTTGCGCGAGGTTGTCGCGCTGCGCGGGCCCGTGACGGTTGTCAGCCTGGCTGCGCTGCTCTGGTCGGCCACGCGCTTTTTCTACGCACTGACGCGCAACGTCGACCGTGCCTGGCCCGACGCCGAAAAACGCGCCTTTGTCAAGACCCGTTTGATCGGCATGAGCATGGTCACCAGCATCGCCGTCCTGATGCTCGTGTCGCTCCTGCTCACCGTGGCTGCTCGATACCTGGCGCGCACCGAGCTGCCGTTGAACGGGGTGGGAGAGGCACTCTACGCTTCGTTCGCGTGGCGAATCGCGGCCTCGTTTTTTCCGTGGTTCGTGACGCTGGTGCTCTTTTTATCCATATACCGGTGGGTGCCGAACAGGAAGGTCAGCTCCCGGGCGGCGTTTTGGGGCGCGCTGGTGGCGGCCACCGTGTGGCAGCTCGCAGCGAGTGGTTTTGCCTGGTACGTGAGCAACGTCGGCCACTACCGCCTCATCTATGGCTCGCTGGGTGCGATGATTGTCCTGACCGTGTGGGTGTACCTGACGGCGTGGATCACCTTGTTCGGTGCACACCTCACGGCTGCCGTGGCCAAGTGGTACGGTGAGATCGAGGTCGTCGACGAGGGATGAGCTACGCCAGGACCCTCGGCTGGTCTGAAAGGCGAGTTCACGGCCCGAGGAGAACCGACTTGAGCCCTGTACGTATAGCGACAGAAGAGGAGATTCCGTTGTATGAGCTTGATCACAAGAGATGATTTAACCAAAGTGAGCGTCCAACGAGACGGTTGGCACGTCAGCCTCTATATGCCCACGCACCGCCTCGGCGCCGAAGCGCAACAGGACCCGATCCGTCTGAAGAACCTGCTAGACCGAGCGGAAGAGGAGATCATGGAGCGCGGCGCACGCCGGCCCACGGCGGAGGCGATCCTGGCACCCGCCCGCACGCTGCTCGACGACGCGGGCTTTTGGAGATACCAGAGCGACGGCCTTGCCATCCTGGCAGCCGAGGGCGTTTTTCGCGTGTTCCGCCTGCCGCTCAACTTTGAAGAGCAGGTGGCGGTCGGCCGCCGCTTTTACGTCAAGCCGCTGCTGCCGATGTTGAGCCGCGAGGGACACTTTTATATCCTGGCGCTGAGCCAAAACGACGTGCGCCTGCTGCAAGGCACGCGCTATGCTGTGGGCGAGGTCGATCTCGACGACGTGCCGACGAGCCTCGCCGAGGCGCTGCGCTTTGACGATCCGGAGGCAGAGCTTCAGTTCCACACCGCTACCGCTTCGCCGCACGCGCGGGGCGAGCAGCCGGCGGTCTTTCATGGCACCGGCGCGGGCAGTGATGACAAGGACGATCAACTGCTGCGTTATTTTCAGAAGGTGAGCGCGGGGATCGACGACCTGCTCGGAGAGGAGCAAGCGCCCCTGGTGCTGGCGGGTGTCGAGTACCTGCTGCCTATCTACCGCGAGGCGAGCTCCTACTCCTACCTCCTCGACGAGCAGGTGACAGGCAACCCCGATGAAATGAGCGCTGCGGAGCTGCACAGCCAAGCCTGGGAGGTGGTCGAGCCGGTTTTCGCCAAAGAGCAGCACCGAGCCGCCGACCTCTATCCACAGCTCGAGGCGGCGGGCAAGGCGTCGAACGATCTCGAAAGAGTCGTGGCCGCGGCACACTATGGCCGGGTGGATACGTTGTTCGTGTCGCTCGGACAGGAGCAATGGGGGACATTTGATCCCGACAGCAGGCGGATGGAGGCCCACGAGGAGCGGCAGGCTGAGGACGAGGATCTGCTCGACCTGGCAGCGCTCCAGACGTTGTTGAACGGCGGAATGGTGTTTGCCGTGCCTTCCGAGCAGGTGCCGGGGGGTGGTGCGCTGGCGGCGCTGTTCCGGTATTGAGGGACGGGCCGAGATCGGCTCGAGTTGGGTAATGAGGAGTAGCGAATGCGCATCTTGATGGCGAGTCACGGATACCCACCGACGCTGAGCGGTGTGACGCTCGTCGTCCAGAAGGTGGCACGCAGCATGGTACGACGTGGACACGAGGTGGCGGTCCTCACCAGCAGCGATCGCACAGAGACGTACGAGGAGGAAGACCAGGGGGTGCGCCTGATACGGGTGCGCGGCGCACTGAATCCGTGGTGGAAGGAAGCGCCGATTCCCGTGATCACACAAAGCGACCTGGAAGAGATAGTGGCAGA
>DATHUZ010000469.1:0-2979 GCA_035461725.1 Anaerolineae bacterium | reverse complement strand
ACTCTGCCGCTCAGGCCGCTGCCGACTCCCTGGTCGATGCCGATACCATATAGCGATTGAGGCCTTCCTCCTCGATCGCGTCCTCATACCAGTCCCAGGGGATCTCTTTGCCTGCAGCGATTTCGATGGATCGTTTGGCCTGGTAGCACATCATGCGCAGCCCATTTTCGGCCGCGATCCCCAGCCTGTCCGCCTGCTGTAAGAACCTGGAGCGCGGCGGGTTATAGTTCAGGTCAAAAAAGAGGCTTGCCGCATCGGCGATCCCCCCGGTCAGCATCTCCTCGTCCACCGGCGACACATCCGCCTCTTCCCCCCGACCCAGCGGCGTCGCGTTCACGATCAGCTCCGGACGCAGCCTCGCCAATTGCGTGCGCGCCACCGTCACCACACGCTGCCGCCCGTTGTGGTTGTGGACCATTTCAACCGCGTGGCCCTTTTCCTCGACAATGTCGTACACCCACACCCTCTCCATCCCGGCCAACGCCAGTGCCGCCGCCAGTGCCCGCCCCGCCCCGCCACACCCAAAGATCAGCGTGCTGTGCAGATCTGGTGCCACGCCGCTCGCGTACAGCGCGTGCATAAAGCCCTCGATGTCGGTGTTGTACCCTGCCAGCACCCCGTCGCGGTTCACCACCAGGTTCACGGACCCCATCCGCCGCGTCTCCTCGTCGATCTCGTCCAGGTGCTCCATGATCGTCACCTTGTGCGGAAACGTCACGTTGCAGCTTAGAATGTCGAGCGCGCGCAGCCCGCGCACGGCGTCCGCCAGGTGCCCGTTCTTCACAGAATAGGGCAGGTACAGAAACTCGGGGTTCCACAGCGACAGCAGCCTGTTGTTGAACGCGAACGCCAGATCCGCGTGCCGCATGTCGGCGCCCAGCAGTCCCATCAGCCGCGTGTGCGCCCGCACCACCGGCTCCGATCCCACCCTGATCACGTTCCCATCCCCGTCACCATCCAAAGCAAAAACGGGCGGCGAACCGCCCGCAGAGCGATCCCCCCACAAGGTTTTGTTCATGCGTCCCCCTTTTGATCTTTCTTCGAGCCTGCTGGCAAGAGCGAGACTCCTCCCCCTCCCCGGGCCACGCTGCCCGGCCCCTCGCGCCCGAGCCCTTTCAGGCCACGCCCGGCAACCGAGGTTCCATCGAGCCCATTGCGCCCCCCCTCGGGCTGCTCCAACTCCTCTTCCAGCGTCACCCCCCCCATACTCCCCCCCCTTCCAGGGGAAGGCGGACGGAGGGATAGCCCCCGATCGCCTGTCACGATCTCGTCGATCCGCGCTTCCAGTTGAGCAGCCAACACCTCCATGTGCTCCGGCTCGATCACGACGCGGTTGTCGCCCGTGATCGACTCGTGCGTCCCCGGGATCTGGTGCGTGCGCACGCTGCCCTCGATCAGGTCGTACCATTCCCGCTGCGGATTGTCCGGCACCTGCAGCGACCCCTCCGAAAAAAAGAGATCCACCGCGCCCGCGTACGGCCGTGGCGCATAGCGCCTCAGCGCCCAGGCGTTTGCCGCCAGCTTGAGCTTGAGCCGTGCAAATTCACCGATCTCGGCCGCTCCACGCGGCACGCGCACCGGCTCCTCCGCACCTTCCTGCGTCCCCACCGCGCGGAACAGGCGGCGCACAAAGCGATCCCAGAGAAACGGGCCATAGCTGAGTGTGGTGCGCAGGCTTGGAATCCAGGGCCGCGCGGGCTCGATCATGGCCAGCAGCGCCACGTCAGCCGGCTTGCCGGCCGCGGCGATCTGCTGTGCCATCTCGAAGGCCAGCACCGCCCCATAACACACCCCGGCCAGCAGGTAGGGTCCCTCGGGCTGCACACGCCTGATCTCACGCACATAGAGCGCGGCGTGCTCCTCGATCCAGATGGGATTTCGTGGCCCATCCTGGAATGCGTACACCGGCTGCTGGCGACCCAGCGATCGCGCCAGGTGCCCCAGGTCCGTAAACACGTTCCCCAAGATGCCCGGCAGCACGAACAGCGGCGGCCTCCCACCGCCGGCCTGCAGCGTCACCATCGGCGACCACGCCGCTTCGCCGGCCGCCTCCCCCTGCCGCAGCAGTTCGGCCACCTGTTCCACCGTCGGGCCCTGGTAAAAAGCGGGCGGCGCGATCTGCCGTCCAAACTCGCGCTCGATCTCGACCAGCAGGCGCGCCACCGACAGCGAGTGGCCACCCCGCTCGAAAAAGTTGTCGGTCACACCCACCGGCCGCACCCGAGTACTTTCGGACCCCCTCGAGCCCGCCCCGAGCACGCGCTCCCACAGGCCCACCAACCGGTGCTCTATCTCGTCGCGTGGGGCGACGAATTCAGGTGCGACCCCGGCCCCGAATCCGCCTCGTTCGCCTGACCCGAACAGACCAGTGGCGGCCGGCAGCCGCGACAGGTTCACCTTCCCACCCGGCGTCAGCGGCAGCGCCTCCAGCGCCACAAAAGCCGCCGGCACCATGTAGCTTGGCAGCGTGCGCATCAGCGCCTCGCGCAGCTCGCCGGTGCCCGGCACCACTCCATCCGCCGGCACCACATACGCCGCCAGGTACCGCTCGCCGCGCTCGTCCTCCCGGGCCACCACCACCGACTCTTTCACGTCGGGCAGCGCGGCCAGTGCCATCTGAATCTCGGCCGTCTCGATGCGAAATCCCCGGATCTTGACCTGCAGGTCCCTGCGCCCCCGGTGCTCCAGCAGCCCGTCGGCACGCAAGATGCCCAGGTCCCCTGTGTAGTACAGGCGCTCGCCGTCGCCCCCCACCTCCCGGAACGATTCGTCTGTCAGCTCGGGGCGGCGCCAGTACCCTAACGCCAGGTGGCGGCTCCTGACGGCGATCTCGCCTTCCACGTCGAATCCCGCCGGCTCGCGCGCCCCCGACCCTGGTTCGGCATCGCCCAGGATCAGCACGTCCTGGCCGTGCACCGGGTAGCCCACGGGTACAGTCCCTTCCGGCAGGCGCGTCTCCTTGTCGACGAAAAAAAGGCG
>DATHUZ010000468.1:0-3533 GCA_035461725.1 Anaerolineae bacterium | reverse complement strand
CAGCTCGATCAGGTAGCGGTCGGACAGGGGATCGTGAATCAAGACGACGGCCGGGGCCGAGTGCACGACCGGATCGATCTGTGCCAGGAGCCGGTCGAGAATCGCCGGCAGCTCGAGCGGCGTGGTCACCAGGTCGCGGCTGAACTGCTGCAGCATCTGGCGATAATCCAGCCTCTGTCGATCGAGTATCCTGTCGACTATCCGCTCGACGCGCTCGCGGAGCGGATTGAGCACAAAGAGGAGGATGATGGTTGCCAGCGCGAGGGCCACCGGTCCGCCCTGTACCTCGAACCCCATCGTTTGTCCCAGCACCGCGAGGACAAACACATACACCCCGACGATCCCCGCCGTGAGGATCGTATAGGCCAGGCCGCGGGTGATGAGCAGGTCCATGCCGAGCAACTTGTAGCGCAGGATGGCATAGGCGATAAAGAGAGGAAAGATGATCAAGGGCGGCAGGTAGATGGCCGGTTGGAAGGCGATCGTCACCGGCACACCGGCGAGGATGAAATAGAGCGTGATCGGGCCAAAGCTCAGCAGCGCACCCGCCAGGATGATGCGCACCTGTCTACGCGTCACCTCGGAAACCGAGTGGGCGCGTGTGTAGAGCATGATCAGAAAAAAGACCACGACCGCCGTCCCGAGGGCGGCATAGCTCCAGCGCCAGTGTGTGACGTACGCCCACGGGTCGGTGGGGTCGTAGAGACGGATCTGGCTGATCAACATCACGGGCGCGGCCAGCGCGTAGGGCAAGAAACGAACCGCGGGCCAGCGGTTGACGAACGGCCCGCGCTCGGGAAAGACGAGGGCCAGGTGGACGAGCGAGGCTGCCGCGAGCGGCAGGGCAGCCGTCCACAACCTGGAAAAGATGTGCGTCGTGTCGGCGTCAAAGAGCAGGCTGACGGCGAGTGCTACCGACGCGCAAAAGAGAGCAAAGCTCTGGCCTGCCGCGCGATCTCCGCGGTGAAAAAACACCCAGGCGCCGATACCCAGATAGCCCAGTGCAATCCCGTAGGGCAGCCAGAAAATGATGATCCAGTCGCGTACCGGAAACTTTTGCGCGGTGGTCTCGCGTATCTGCTGTCCCAGCCCGCTATCTGGACGGGCCACGAGTGTGACGTCCAGCACATCCCCCGGCGCGACGCGGCCCATCCACTGCATCACGTCGCGGCCCGTTTCGACAGGCTGACCCTCGATCTCTGTCAGGCGCCACAGGGCGCCGCTGCGGAACGACTTGTCCCAATCATTGCCCATCACGTCGCTGATGACGAGGGTGTGCTCGAGCAGAAACCCGGGGAAAGGACGTTGGATCCAGTGCCAGGCGATAAAAGGCACCACCAGTTCCACCGCAAGCGTGGCAAGGAGCAGCATCAACGCGGTCACGCGAGTAATGCTGTGATATGAAACCCTGTAGCCGGTGCCGCTTGTGCGCAGCGTTCCCATTGCCTGTGCCTGCTACATTGATGCGTCGAGTGTATCACAGGCGGCGCTTTGTGTCAAACGTGCGCGCTCTCACTCGTCTGCGGTCGGGTCCGCTACGTCGATTACCTCACCGTCCGTGATCTCGACCAGGTGCGTAAACGCAATCGGGAACACCGCGTGCCCGCTGCCGGCCGCCGCCCACACCGTGTCAAAACGGGCGAGCGATCCGTCGACGAGCGTGCGCAGTGCCGGGCTATGGCCCACCGGCGGTACCCCGCCGACCTCGAACCCGGTCCGCTCCAGGACTTCTGCCGGGTTGGCGATGCGAAACTGCTTCTTGCTCAGCCCCAGGTACGCGCGCACGCGCTTGGGATCGGCACGCTGATCGCCGGCGACCAGCACCAACAGAGGCGTGCCGGCCGCCACAAAGATCAGCGACTTGACAATACTGCCCACGGGAGCGCTCACCGCCGCGGCTGCCGTCTCGGCCGTGCTCGTATCCGCCGGCAGCTCGCGCACGCAGCCCGCGTCGAGTCCTGCGTTGTGCAGCGCCTGTTTCACTCTCTCAATCGGATCCATGGCACAACCCAAACTGACCAAATGAGCCTGGTCTCAGCGTGTTCCCCCTTTTCCCCTTTGCTCATTTACTGATAGTCGCCCTGTTGAGTGTTGTCGATAAAGGTCGGAATTTTCTCACCGCGAAGGCGCAAAGAGCGCCAAGATTTTTCGCAGGTTCTTTGCGTTCTTGGCGTCTTGGCGGTGAAATTTGGCCCAACAACACTGGACAGGGTGAACATCCATTTACTCATGTGCACGATTGCCGATATGTTCCACCCGCACCGTCCCCGCCCCCAACATCTCTCGCAGCCGGGTCTCGAGCGCCAGGCAGTGACCCGTGGTATCGTTGGGGAACTCGATCTGGACGTCGCCGTTTCCGCTGTTCTCCACGTACAGGCTGAACCGGTCGGTGCCCGGATATTCCTGGAGCAGGTCGTACACCTGTCCCAGGCGGCGGATCGTCTCCTCGATGTCGGCGCGGCGCGGGACGATGACGTGCACGTGCACCTGCCCGTTCTTTGCTTTGCGTTCCGGCCCGGCACCCGGCTCGTCAGAGGGCTTGACCGTCACAATCTCGTTCGTCACCGAGTCGGCGATGATGCTCGGCTCGCGGCCGCGCAGGCTCACCTTGCCGCGCACCACGACCACCTGCTCTGGCTGCCATATCTCTGCCGTCGCTTCCCACAGGCTTGGAAAGATCACGACCTCAACCGTGCCCTGCAGGTCCTCAATCTGGGCAAAGGCCATCGCCTGGCCCTTTTTGGTCGTAATTCGTCTCACAAAGTTGATCATCCCGGCGACCGTCACGTTCTGCTCGGCCATCGTGTCGTCGATCTGCCCGGTGAGGACCGTGATGGTGTTCTCCAGGTCGGCCCACACCCGGGAGAGGGGATGGTCAGAGACGTAGGTGCCGATCAGCTCCTTCTCCCAGGCGAGCACCTCGCGGCGTGACACATCCGACACCTCCGGCAGGGTGGCCCGCAGGCCGGTGGTGGCAAAGGCCGGCATGTCGAAAAAGGTCGCCTGCTGCAACATGCCGTGCACCTTCTGGCTCTCGTCCATCATCCTGTCGAGAATCGCCAGGAGCTGGGTGCGGGTGCCAAACGCGCGCAGGGCACCGGCCTTGATCAGGCATTCGAGGGCGCGGCGGTTGACCTGGCGCAGGTCGACGCGGCGCACGAAATCGTCAATGTCCTCGAATGGCCTGCCCCCGGAATAGGCGCGCAGGCGTCCCGCGCCCTGCATCGTGGCCCCGCGCGCTTGCAGGATGGCGGTCACCGGCCCCTCGCCCACATTCTTGATCGCCCCCAGCCCGTAGCGGATGGCGCATGCCCTGCCATCCTGTCCGTTCTCCTCGATGGTGAACTCGATTCCAGAATAGTTCACGTCGGGGGGCAGCACCTCGATGCCCAGGCGGCGCGCCTCGGCGATGAGCAGCCCCACCTTTTCGGTGTTGCCCTGCTCCACGGTCAGCAGCGCAGTCATGAACTCGACAGGGTAGTGCGCCTTCAGAAAGGCGGTCTGCACCGTGATGATTGCATAGTCGGCGGCGT
>DATHUZ010000467.1:0-2661 GCA_035461725.1 Anaerolineae bacterium | reverse complement strand
GGGCCAGGCTGCCGAGGACCCGGCAGCCTTTGACACCCTCCTCCAGGCGTGGCGCCTCGTCCGCGAGCGGTTTATCGACCGCGATGACATCGACGTCACCAGCCTCGAGTACGCCGCTATCAAGGGCATGGTCGACGCCCTGGGCGACGATGGGCACACCGTGTTTCTCACCCCTGAAGAGATCGCACATCGCCGCACCAGCCTCGCCGGCAAGTTCTATGGCATCGGCGCCCTGCTCGAGGAGAGGGATGGGCGGCCGGTGATCGTCGCACCCTTTGTCGGCTCGCCGGCCGAGGTCGCCGGCATCAAGTCGGGCGACGTCATCCTGCAAGTAGACGGCGAGGACGTCTCGTCCTGGTCGCTGAGCGAGGTGATCGATCGCGTCCGCGGCGAGGAAGGAACGCGAGTCGTGCTCACGATCCTTCGCCCGGCCGAAGGCAAAGAGCTGACGTTCGCGATCACACGTGGCGAGGTCCGTGTGCCGGCCGTTGACTGGACGATGGTGCCCGGCACGCAGGTTGCCCTGATCCGCCTGGCACGTTTCAGCGCCGGCTCGGGCGAGGAGATGCGGGCGGCCCTGCGTGAAGCACGCCGCGCCGGCGCAACCGGGCTGATCCTTGACGTGCGCGGTAATCCGGGTGGACTGCTGTCGCAGGCGATCGAGGTCACGAGCCAGTTTCTCACCGAGGGCAACGTGCTCCAGCGCGAGGATTTCGAAGGTGAGCGCAGATCGTATGCCGTCGAGCCGGGTGGACTGGTGACCGATCTCCCCCTCGCCGTGCTCATCGACGCCGGATCTGCCAGCTCGTCCGAGATCCTGGCCGGCGCGATCCAGGATCACGAGCGCGGGGTGCTGATCGGTGAAACCACCTACGGCACCGGCACCATCCTGGAAACCTTTACCCTGGACGACGGCTCGGCGCTGGTGTTGGGCACCAGCCAGTGGCTGACCGCCGATGGCCGCCTGATCCGCAAGCAGGGCATCGCGCCTGACGTCGCCGTGGCCCTGCCCGACAGTGTACGGCCGCTCACTCCCGACGCCTTCGATGGCATGGAGAGCGAGGACGTGCTGAGCAGCGATGATGCCCAACTGCTGGCGGCGCTGACAGAGCTCCACGCGCTGCCGGCGGGCCCATCTACACCGTCGACGCCCGTCCCGATCGAGCCCTAGCCGGGCACAGGCGTCGCCACTCGTCCAGGTCCGGCGATTAGCCGCAGCCTTTGCTGTTACCGCCGAGGATGCACGAACGATTTGTCAGCTTACTGTGCGGCTGTTTGATCATTTACACAGGGGGGATCACACAAAAAAGTGAAGTCCGGCCTTGTTGTCAAAATGAGCACCGTGCTGTATAATCTGGATGTGATGATAGATAGGCCGGTGTGAGACCTGGTGTTTTGAAAGGGATTCGTATCGCAGAAAACACGATCGTGCAGATGACCCAGGACGAGTTCAAGGAGATGCTTGAAAGCGTCGTGGAAGAGACGGTGGAGCGCAAGCTGCTCGAAATCCTGGGGGATCCAGAGTCAAAGAGTACTTTGCGTCCCGCCGCTTCAGCGCCTGCAGTGTCCCTACAAACAAGGGCTGCACCGCTAACGACGCGCTTGACAGCCGGGAAAAGTGTGATATAATGCCTGGTAGAAAGGGACGGGTTATAGAACGATGGACATCTGGTATATCGCTTTGGCGCTTCTTCTTACCCAGCTCCTCCTTACGAGGAGCTATTGGCGCTTGGGAGAAGCAAGGGTAAGGATCAAGTAGCCCATCACGTTGTGTGATCGAAAGGCCTCCCAGGCGGGAGGCCTTTTTCTTTGCCCGCGCGAGGTACCATATCTTTTGAAAGGAGGTTGGCAGCATGGATACACACAGAAAAACCGGCTACGACCCGCGTGCCATCGAAACCAGGTGGCAGCAAGTATGGTCGGACACCCATCTCTATCGCACGCCGGCCGGCGACGGCCGCCCGACGTTCTACTGCCTCGATTTTTTTCCCTACCCGTCGGGCGCCGGCCTGAGCGTGGGCCACTGTCGCAACTATGTGCCCACCGACGTCATCAGCCGCTACCACCGTATGCGGGGCGACGCCGTGCTCCATCCGATGGGCTGGGACGCCTTTGGGCTGCCAGCCGAAAACGAGGCCATCGACAAGGGCGTCCACCCGGCCGACAGCACGCGCCGCTACGCGGCCAACTACAAGCGGCAGATGAACCTGGTCGGCGCGTCGTACGACTGGGAGCGCGAGATCAGCTCGAGCAACCCCGACTATTACCGCTGGACGCAGTGGATTTTTCTGTTGCTCTACGAGCGCGGCCTCGCCTACCAGGCGCTGGCCCCCGTCAACTGGTGCGCGTCGTGCCAGACGACACTGGCCAACGAAGAGGTGGAAGCCGGCACCTGCTGGCGCTGCCACCGGCCGGTCGTGCGTCGCGACCTGAAACAGTGGTTCTTTCGCATCACCGACTATGCCCAGGAGCTGCTGGCGGCCATCGACGACCTGGAGTGGCCCGAGCACATCCTGGCCATGCAGCGCCACTGGATCGGGCGCAGCGAGGGCGTCGAGTTCGAGATGGAAGTGGCAGGCCACGCCGGCGCGCATTTCGCGGTCTTTACCACGCGGCCCGACACCGTCTATGGCATGACCTTTGCGGTGCTGGCGCCCGAGC
>DATHUZ010000466.1:0-2669 GCA_035461725.1 Anaerolineae bacterium | reverse complement strand
GTGCCGGGTATAGTCGCGGCGTGCGACCGCCAGGTCAGAGGTCACCCGGCGGTAGAGATCACCCAGCTCGGCCAGCTCGGCTTCGGAGAGGGCGCGCAGATTCCCGGCCCGCACGCGGTCGAGTAGGGCCGTGAGGCGGTGCCAATCGGCGCGGCGGGATTGGATCCAGTCGTCAACAAACATGGAGACCTGAGAACCGTATGAATGAAGAATTCCGCATCGAGACTCCCGAATTGGTCAGTTTTGGCTACGACGTGGCGGGCATCGGCTCCCGCTTTATGGCGGCGCTGGTCGACACGGCCATCCTCGCCCTCGTAGAAGCGCTGGTGATGTCGATCGGATTCGGCGTGAGCAGCGCCGCATTGGGCGATCCCCTGGACAGCCCGGCCACGCCGTGGTTGATCGCGATCCTGGGCCTGATCGCGTTTGCCCTGCTGTGGGGATATTATGTCCTGTTTGAAATGATCTGGAACGGCCAGTCTCCGGGCAAGCGATGGGTCGGCCTGCGCGTCATCAAGGTCAGCGGCGGTCCCATCTCTCTGGTCGACTCGGCCGTCCGTAACCTGGTGCGGCTGATCGACTTTTTGCCAGCCTACTATGGCGTCGGCGTCATCGTCATGTTTCTGAACGACAGGGCGCGGCGCCTGGGCGACCTGGCCGCGGGCACGCTGGTTGTTCGCGAGCGCACCGACGTGAGCCTGGATGCCCTGGCCTCCACCACGCGGCCTGTTCCACTGCAGATGCCCGATGAGCCGCTGGACGGCATGGAGCGCCTGGCCGCCGAGGACTATGACCTCATTGCTCGCTTTTTGTCGCGGCGCCACGACCTCCAGAACCGGGACGGGCTGGCTCTCAAGCTTGCCAGGGCCGTACGGGCCAGGATGAACCTGCCCCCCCAGGAATTCACGGCGGCCGGCGCGGAAGATTTCCTCGTCCAGGTCGCACACGCCTATCGGCAGCGGACACGACGCGAGTCGTGACGGGCACGCTCATCGGGGTCGATTATAGCACAGGCTGTGCCGGACGGCAACGGGTGAAGGGACCGCGGATAGGGTGAACACATATGAGCTCGCGGACAAGATGGAGGCCCGACCTTGGCGGGGAAGCTTGGGTGCGTGGAGCCACCCCGAGCAAGCTCGGGCCTCCGCCGGACCGGGCATGTGCGTGGAGCCACCCCGAGCAAGCTCGGGCCTCCTCCGGAGCGGGCATGTGCACCGCTCACCCAAATGCGATTGCTCCAGGGCCGCGGAAGCCTGACCGGCAGCGTGGCAGGGCGAAGAGTGTACGGTTCGCGCTCATGAGCCGGCTTGGCCGGTGCCGGTACTTTGTGGTAGAATCGCCGGTAGAGGCAGGCGAGATCGCGCGCGATCGGACACAGGCGACAAGAGGGGGAACAGGTAGCAAGTGAAAAAGAGCCAAGAGGTCAAGGCACTGCTGGAGGCCGCCGGCCCGCTGATCGAGCTGGCGGTGGCGGAGGACATCGGGCCGGGCGATGCGACGAGCGAGGCAACGCTGCCGGCGGAGATGCGGCTGGAAGGCAGGATCGTGGCCAAGGAAGCGGGGGTGGTGGCGGGACTACCGGTGGCGGAAGCGGTGTTCCGGCGGGTGGACCCGGCGATCGAGCTGGTGGCCCACGCCCACGACGGGCAAGAGGTGGTGGCGGGCGAGCTGGTGGCGGTGGTGACGGGGCCGGCACGAGGGCTGCTGGCAGCCGAGCGGACGGCACTCAACTTTTTGCAGCGGATGTCAGGGATCGCCACGCTGACGCGCGAGTTCGTGGACGCCGTGGCGTGCACGCGCGCGACGGTGCTCGACACGCGCAAGACGCTGCCGGGCTACCGTGTGCTCGACAAGTATGCGGTGCGGATGGGCGGCGGGGCGAACCACAGGATGGGGCTGCACGACATGATCCTGATCAAGGACAATCACGTCGATGCCGCGCAGGGTACTGCGTCCGCGCAGGGTACTGCGTCCGCCGGCGGCATTGTGCGGGCGGTGGAGCGGGCGCGGGCCGGCTACCCGGAGCTGCCGATCGAGGTGGAGGTGCGCACGCTGGAGGAACTGGGCGAGGCACTGAGCATCACCCCGCCGCTCGACCGCATCTTGCTCGACAACATGGCCCCCGAACAGATGCGCCAGGCAGTCGAGATCGCAGCCGAGCGCGTGCCGCTGGAGGCGTCGGGCGGGGTGACGATCGAGAGCGTGGCCGGGATCGCGGCGACGGGGGTGCACTATATCTCGGCCGGCTCGCTGACGCACTCGCCGCGGGCGCTCGACCTGAGCATGAAGATCGCCAAACCGGGGGGAGCGGCCGCAGCCCCTGATCCGGGCAGGCGCATCGCCGAGATCAAGGCAGCGATGGGCGAGCGGCTGGTGATCCTGGGGCACCACTATCAACGCGACGAGGTGCTTGTTTACGCCGATTTTCGCGGCGACTCGCTCAAGCTGGCACGGGACGCCGTGGAGACGGACGCAGAGTTTATCGTGTTCTGCGGCGTGCATTTCATGGGCGAGACGGCGGCGATCCTGGCCAGGCCGGGACAGCACGTGATCGTGCCGGACGTGACGGCCGGCTGCTACCTGGCCGACACGGCGAACGTGGAAGGGGTCGAGGCGGCGTGGCGGCACCTGGATGAGGTGCTGGGCAGCGCGGACCAAGAGGTGACGCC
>DATHUZ010000465.1:0-1770 GCA_035461725.1 Anaerolineae bacterium | reverse complement strand
GGTGAGGGTGTCGGCTCGCGCGGCGTCGCCCGCGTCCCTGGCGCCGGTAATGCGCTCGGAGAGCTGCTGGAAGAAGGCATAGTCGATGGCGGGCCGGGCCATGGCCACCATCGTCTCGACGCGCGCTTGCTTGCCGGCCAGCGCCGCCTCGACCAGCTTGTCGAGCAGCCCCTCGCGCGTGATCTCGCTGCCCAGCTCGCGGATGGCGGCTTCTCTGTCGGCCACCTCGCGCCCCGCCTCGGTCGACTCGAGCAACTGCTCGCGCAGCGCCAGCAGCTCGTCGGCCACCTCGTCAACGCCCTGGGCCTGGGCGAGCTGGACGTTGAGCCCCAGCATCTGGAAAAAGTCCAGGTCGATCTTGTGCTCGTTTTCGCGCACGATCTGGGCGCGTTCTTCCCGGTCGGCCTCTTGCAGCAGCCGGTCGAGCAGCTCGGCGCGATCGCGCTGGGCCTGCATCATCTCGGGCGTGATCCCCTCGGCCTCGAGCACGGCCTCGAGCAGGCTGTCCATCGTCAAAAAGCGGCGCGGCTGGAGCAGGTAGCCCTTGCGCTTTTCGGGCGGCAGTGAAGAGATGACCCGGTTGGTCAGGTCGCCGATGGTCCGCTCCTGCTCGGCCTCTCTCAGGCCGAACTGCTGGGGCACAAAGGTGTAAAAGATCTCTTTGCCGGCATCGTGGTAGACAAAGGGTGTGCTCAACTGCCCGCCATGCCCACACTGCGGGCAGATGGCGACGTTGGCCTGGCCCGAGAGCAAGAGCGACTTGGCCTGCGGGTCGCGCTCGGCGTCGACGATCGTGATGATCGGGGTGACGAACCGGGTCTGGCAGTTGGGACAGGTGATGGAAGCGGCCTGGTATCGAGGTGACGTGCTCACGGTGACTCCTTTCAAATGGACTGCGGCCGGGGGCCTGTGGCCCGGGCTACAATCTCCCATGGGTTGGTGACGAGTGCGGCGTGGACCTCGTCTTTGTCGAGGCCGGCACCGCGCGCCACGAGGCGGGCGAATTCCTGGTCGATGAGGTTCGATGGGCTGTGCCCGTCGCTGTTGACGACGAGGCGCGCGCCGGCCACCCGCGCTACGCGGGCGACGTGACCGTTAGTCAGGCTGTGGCCCTGGCGCGCACTGATCTCCAGGGCGATGCCATTCGCCGCGGCGAGCGCCGCCTCTTCTTCGGTGATCAGGCCCGGGTGGGCCAGGATGTCGACGCCGCGGATCTCGACGGCCGCACGGTTGGTGCCGGGTGCGACGGGCTCGACCAGGGTCTCGCCGTGCACGACGACGAGGCGGGCGCCGAGGCGCCTGGCCCGCCCCACGAGGCGGGCAAGGTCGGCGGGCGGCACGTGGGTCAGCTCGACGCCGGGGATGAAGGTGAGGTCGAAGGCGCGCGCGCCGCTGGCGGCAAACTCGAGGAGCTGGCGCAGGATCGGCTCGAGGTTCGAGTCGTCGGCGTGATCGGTGATGGCGATGGCGCCAACGCCGCGCACGAGGGCGTGGCGTAGTTGTTCACTTGGAAGAAGCGCGCCATCGCTCAAGAAGGAATGGGGGTGGAGGTCCACACGGGCGTTTTTGTCCATAGCGCGCCTAGTGTATTGCATAAGGCGGAATCTGTCAAGGGGAGTGGCCAAGCTGGCGTGGGGTGGGTGACGATAGGGATGGGGTTTTGAAAAAAAGAGAAACAATTATCGATACCGGCAGCAGATAGAGGAGAGAGATAGAGGGTAGAGATAGAGATAGAGGGTAGAGATAGAGATAGAGGGGGGATATGAAGTT
>DATHUZ010000464.1:0-6141 GCA_035461725.1 Anaerolineae bacterium | reverse complement strand
AGAACCCATCGCCGCTGCGCCCCAGCTTGAGCAGCTTGCCCACGCCGTCACCGCCGGCGCCGGGCTCCAGACCCACCGCCAGTACCACCAGGTCGACCTCTACCTCCGTAGTGCGGCGCAGCAGCGTATCTTCGCCACGGATCACCAGCCTGTTGCCACGACGATAGATCTCGGCGGGGTTTTCGCGCCGGTAGCGCACACCGCGCCCCCGTGCCCTGTCGTAAAACTCTTCGCCCCCCTTGGTAAAGGCACGCACGTCCATGTAAAACACGGTCACCTGCGCATCGGGCACCTGGTCGAGCACCACGTTCGCCTGCTTGGCGGTGTACATGCAGCACACGCGCGAGCAGTACTCGTTGCCGAGCTGTTTATCGCGTGAGCCGACGCAGTGGATGAATGCGACGTGCTTGGGCGCCGTCTCTGTGCCGGGCACCGCGATCCGCCCACCGGTCGGCCCATTCGCCGCGGCCATCCGCTCGAACTCGAGTGACGTGATCACGTTGGGATACTGGCCGTAGCCCAGCTCCGGCTTGCGCGTGGCGTCGAACGGGTCATAGCCCGTGGCCACAATGATCGCGCCCACGTCGAGCGTCTGCTCGACGGCAATCTGGCTAAAGTCGATGGCGTCTTCGGGGCACGCGGCGGCACACGCCGGGCTGTCGCCGCAGGCGCCCTCGACCAGCATCAAGCAGTGGTCGGGGTCCACAGTGTAGGTGCGTGGCAGCGCGCCGGGGAAGGGCTGGTAAATCGCCGCTCGCCTGGACATGCCCATCTGGAACTCGTCGACGATCTGCCCTGCCAGCACGCAGGCATCGACGCACTTGCCGCAGGCGGTGCACCTGGCGGCGTCGACGTAGCGCGGCTTGCGGTTCACCTGCACCTGAAAGTTCCCGACGTAGCCGTCGACACCCGCCACCTCGCTGTAGGCCAGCACCTCGACGTGCGGATGGGCCATCGCCCGCTCCATCTCGGACACCACCATCTCGCCGGCGCTCTCCATGCGCGGGAAGGTCTTGTTGAGCTGCGCCATGCGCCCGCCGAGGCTCGGCGACTTTTCTACCAGGTACGCCCTGTAGCCCGCGTCGGCGATGTCGAGTGCCGCTTCGATGCCGGCGATGCCGCCGCCGATGACCAACGCCGCCGGCGTCACGTCCACCTCGCGCTCCTCGAGCGGCTCCAGCAGCGCGGCCTTGGCCACGGTGCCGGCGATCAGCTCTTTGGCCTTTTGCGTCGCCACGTCGCGCCGCGAGTGCACCCACGACACCTGCTCGCGGATGTTGGCCATCTCGAAATAGTACGGGTTCACGCCCACTTCTTCGATCACGGTGCGGAAGGTGACCTCGTGCATGCGCGGCGAGCAGGAAGCGACGACCACCCGGTTCAGCCCATGCTCGCGCACGTCCTTCTGGATCATCTCCTGCCCCGGGTCGGAACACATGTACATGTACTCGCGCGCCACCACCACGTGCGGCAGCCCGCCGGCATATTCGGCCACCGCCGCCACGTCGACAGTCGACGCGATATTGATCCCACAATGGCAGACGTATACCCCTATCCTCGATGCCATCTATTCCCTCTCTCGGTCGGGTACAAAATGGATCCAATTGGGTACGTTTTGTACCCAACGACTCTGTCTGACGTCGAGCGTCTCACACAGCTTTCTCAACCAGCTCCATGATGTCCATCACGCGCAGCTTCTCTTCCAGCCCCAGGATCTTGACCGCGTCTTCGAGCGTCAGCAGGCAGAACGGGCAGGCCACGGCGAGCACGTCGGCGCCCAGGTCGATGGCATCGCGCACGCGCTGGTGGGCCAGGCGCTCTTCGATGTTGGTGCCTTCGGCCCACATCCGGCCGCCGCCGCCCTCGCAGCACACGCTCCGCTCGCGCGAGCGATCCAGGTCCTCGAACTCGACGCCCGGCAGGGCCTTGAGCACGCGCCGCGGCTCGTCAAAGATGTTGTTGTGCTTGCCGAGGAAGCAGGGGTCGTGGTAGGTCACCTTTAACCCCAGCTCGTTCCGGAACGCCAGCGTGCCCTCGTCCAGCATCTGGGCCAGGAACTGCGTGTAGTGCTGCACGGGCCACGGCATGTCGCCGTACTCGTTCTTGAAGGCGTTGTAGCAGTGGGGCGACACGGTCACCATGCGCTGCGCCTTGAACTCTTTGAACATCTCGTGGTACTCTTCTACCATCGAGTCGGCGCCTTCCGATTCGCCGATGCGCCGGATCTCGTGTCCACAGCACATCTCGTCGGCGCCCATGGTGCCAAACTCGATGCCGGCACGCTCGAAGGTCGTCGCCAGCGCACGGGTCACGAGCTGGATGCGGGGGTCATAGGCCGGCGTGCAGCCGACGTAGAACCAGAGGTCGGTCTCGCCGGCGTCGAGCACGTTCTGCACCTCGAAATCGAGCCCTTCGACCCAACCCTCGCGGCCCTCGGTGGCAAATCCGAGCGTGTTACCCCGCGTGAAGGCGCTCATCATCGCGTCGCGCACCCGCGGCGGCACCCCCTTGCCCTCGCCCACGATCAGGCCGCGCAGGCCCACGATCACGCTCGCCGGCTTGATGTCCTTCGGGCAGCGGGTGGTGCACGTCAGGCAGTTCGTGCAGTCCCACAGCACGTCCATGCCCATCGTCTCCATGGTATCATCTATCAGCAGGTGATAGATGATGTCGCGCACGTTGAGCGCCGTTTTCATCGACACCGGACACCCGCCCGTGCACCGCCCGCACTGGATGCACTCCAGCAGTGTGAATTGCTCCGCAAACTCCTGGGTGTTTACTTTCATGCTACCCCCTCATCCTCCAGCCGCTGTTTCATCTCGTCAAGGCGGATCGGTACTTCATCCCGCCGCTCGGCCGCTACAGCCTGATCGTGCCGATCCCTTCTCATCCGCGACAGCTCCACGATCGTCCGGGCGGCCGCCGCCTTGGCCTGCGACACCGTATCCGGGATATCCTTTGGCGCCTGGCACGTCCCCGCCAGGAACACGCCGCGCCGCTGTGTGTCGACCGGGCGCAGCTGCGGATGCGCCTCGGCAAAGAATCCGTCGGCCGAGATCTCGAGCCCCAGCATCTCTGCCACCTGCCCCGAATCTGCCCGCGGCTCGACGCCTGTGGCCAGCACCACCAGGTCGGCCGGCACCTCGATCGTCTTGCCCAGCAGCGTATCCTCCGCGCGCACGATCAGCTTGTCGCCCCGGCGATAGATTTCCGCCGGGTTGCCGCGCCGGTAATGAATCCCCTCGCCGCGCACCCGGTCGTAAAACTCTTCGAACCCTTTGCCAAAGGCGCGCACGTCCATATAGAACACCGTGATCTCGGCGCCCGGGATCTTGTCGTGGGCCAGGTGCGCCTGCTTGGCGGTGTACATGCAGCAAATGCGCGAGCAGTACTCTTCGCCGTGCTGTTTATCACGCGAGCCGACACAGTGCACGAACACGATCTCTTGTGGCACCTTGCCGTCGATCTTGATCTTGCCCGCCGTCGGCCCTGACGCCGACGCCAGCCGCTCGAACTCGAGCCCGCTGATCACGTTCGGGTACTGACCGTAGCCGAATTCCGGCTTGGCTTTCGCGTCGAACGGGTCGAACCCCGTCGCCACCACCACGGCGCCGACGTCGACCTCGATGAACTCGTCCTCTTGCTCATAGTCGATGGCGCCCGGCGGGCAGAACTGCTCGCACGTGCGGCAGGTGCCCTCCTGGAAGTAGAGGCAGTGATCGCGGTCGATGACCGGCACGTTCGGCACCGCCTGGGGGAAGGGGATATAGATGTTGCCCCTGCCGCGCAGGCCCATGTCGAACTCGAGCTTCAGCGGGCGCGGCGCCTTGTCGGTGACGTCGGTGACCTTGATCGCGCCGGTGGGGCATACGAACTCGCACGCGCCGCACGCGATGCATGCGTCCGAGATCTTGTAGAAGGGTGTGCCCACCTCGCGGTCGACACCGCGGCTGACGAAACTGATCGCCCTGGCGCCCACGAGCTCGTTGCACGTGCGCACGCACAGCCCGCACAGGTAGCACAGCTCCCCCTCGCGCGGCTCGAACCTCGGCTTTTCGATGCCATACTCCGCACCCAGTGCCTGGAGCACACCCGCGTCGGGACAGCGCGCCCACAACAGCTCAATGATCATCTTTCTGCCACGCACGACCCTATCCGAGTGCGTCAATATTTCGATTTCTTCGCGGATCGGATAGTTGCACGAGGTCACCAGCCGCGACCGCCCATTGCGCACCACCTCGACCGTGCACAGCCGGCACCCGCCGTACGGCTCCAGCGCCGGGTGATGGCACAGCGTCGGGATGTCGATGTTCAGCGCCCGGGCGGCGTCGAGAATCGTCGTCTCGGGCGTGACCGACACGTGGAGCCCGTCGATCGTCACGTTGATCAAATCAGTCATCGTCTACGCCTCCACTGACGCCAGTTGGAGTTCTCCAGAGCGGATCTTGACCGCCTCGAACTTGCACACGTCGTAGCACGCGCCGCACTTGATACAGTCGGTGCGCGTCACCACGTGCGGTTCCTTTTTCCCGCCGACGATCGCCTCTTGCGGGCAGGCCCGGGTGCAGGCGCCGCAGCCTGTGCAGAGCGCTGGGTCGATCCAGTACTCGATCAGCGCCTTGCACACGCCGGCCGGGCAGCGGTGCTCATAAATGTGCGCCTCGTACTCGTCGCGGAAATACTTGAGCGTCGACAGCACCGGGTTGGGCGCGCTCTGCCCCAGCGCGCACAGCGAAAAGCCCTGGATCGTCTCCGACAGCTCTTGCAGCAGGTCGATATCCTCGGGCCGTCCCTCTCCCGCGCAGATACGGTTCAGGATCTCCAGGCTGCGCGTGATCCCCTCGCGGCACGGCACGCACTTGCCGCACGACTCTTCTTTGAGAAAGTCGAGAAAGTAGCGCGCAATGTCCACCATACACGTGCCTTCGTCCATGACGATCATGCCGCCGGAGCCCATCATCGACCCCACCTTGGTCAGCTCGTCGAAATCGACAGGCAGGTCGAGCATGTCTTCTGGAATGCAGCCCCCTGAGGGGCCGCCCGTCTGCACCGCCTTGAACTGTTTGCCGCCTGGAATGCCCCCGCCGATGTCGAAAATGATCTCGCGCAAGCTCATGCCCATCGGCACCTCGACCAGGCCGGTGTTGTTGATCTTGCCCACCAGCGAAAAGATCTTGGTGCCCTTGCTGCCCTCGGTGCCAATGCCGGCGTACCACTCCCACCCATTCTGGATGATCAGCGGCACGTTGGCCCACGTTTCGACGTTGTTCAGGTTGGTCGGCTGGCTCCACAGTCCCTTTTCCACCGAGCGGACGTACTTGGCCTGCGGCTCGCCGACGTTCCCCTGCAGCGACTGCATCAGCGCGCTCGACTCGCCGCACACAAACGCGCCGCCGCCACGCCGGATCTGGATGTCAAAGTCAAAGCCGCTCCCGGCAATGTTCTCGCCCAGCAGCCCGTACGCGCGCGCCGCCTCGATTGCCCTGGCCGTGTTCGTCACCGCCAGGGGATACTCGTTGCGAATATAGACATATCCCTCGCGGCGTCCCTCCCGGTCACCGTCGATGGCGTAGGCGCCGATGATCATGCCCTCGATCACGCTGTGCGGGTTGCCCTCCATCACGCTCCGATCCATGTAGGCGCCTGGGTCCCCTTCGTCCGCGTTGCAGATAATGTACTTGACTTCTCCGGGAGCGCGACGGCACGATTCCCACTTGCGCCCCGCGGGGAACCCTGCCCCACCCCTGCCGCGCAGCCCCGACCTTTTCACGGCATTCACGATCTCGTCGGGCTTGATCTCGTACAGTGCCCTGAGCAGCGCGCTGTAGCCGCCCACGGCGATGTAATCCTCGATGTTCGACGGATCGATCAGGGCATTCGTCGACAGTATCTCACGTTGCTGGAGCTTGTAAAAGGGCACGTCGTGCTCGTGCACGATCTTTTCACCCGTGCGTGGGTCCGTGTAGAGTAGACGGTCGACCACCCGCCCGTTGGCGAGTGTCTCTTCCACCACCTCTGCCACGTCCTTGAGCTGCATCCGCTCGTAAAAGATGCCTTCCGGCTTGATGACAATTACCGGGCCGCGCTCGCAGAACCCGTGACAGCCCGTGGTCAGGATGTCCACCCTATCCAGCATGTCCC
>DATHUZ010000463.1:0-2135 GCA_035461725.1 Anaerolineae bacterium | reverse complement strand
GAGCCTTTTTTCTCTCTCTCTTCTCCGTGTATCTCCGTGTCAACTCTGTGTATCTCCGTGGAACGGTCACTAGGGATGCAGGTCGCGCCGGGGCCGCACGGGAATCGTGCGAAATTCCCTCACCAGGCGCACGAAATTCTCCACCGTCGTCTCGAACAGAGCCCGGCCAAACTCTGCCGTCGCCACCGTTGGGTCGCCGCACACACCGCTCTCGCTCATGCGCGACCACCAATCCTGCCACGACAACACACTCGGCTCGTCATAGTCCCAGTTGAAATACTCGAGCTTGATCTGCCCCATCTCGCGCACCGCACGCTCCATCTGTACCAGGTCGGGCCGCAGGTGCAGCATCATCGCCGTTTCATACTCGCCTGCGTGCGCCACCCCGCCCGGCCCCGACTGGCGCATCTCTGACATCGTCGGCTCGGCCAGCGTCGGGTCGATCGCCGCGTTGGGGCTCATCGCCGCGCACACCATCCCCGTGCGCACCACCACCTGCCGCGCCGCCAGGTCGGCCACCGCCGCGTTCGAGCCGTGCCCGTTGACGATCAGGATGTGGGTAAAGCCATGGCGCGCGGGGCTGGCCGCCACGTCTGCCACGTAGCGCAGCAGCGTCTCCGTCTCCACCGTCACGGTGCCGGGAAAGTCCATGTGGTGCTCGTCGAGGCCGTACGACACCAGGGGCATGACGAGGGCGTCGCCGGCGGCGCGCCGCGCCACCTCGAGGCAGATCGCCTCGACGATCACATTATCGGTGCTCAGTGGCAGGTGGGGGCCGTGGTCCTCGACGGTGCCAAAGGGCAGCAGAATCGCGGGCTGGCGGGCAAGCGCTTCCCGCATTTCGGGCCAGGTCAACTCATCGTAGCGCACGCTAGGCATAACTCATCCTCCGGAGTGTCGCGGGCGCCTTGCGCGCCCTGCACGCGCGACAGATGAACCTCGCCGGCAAGCCGGCAGGACTTGATTGTACCATGAAAAGAAAACGGCGGCAAGCGCCGCTCCTGTACCATAATCCTCGCCCGAGGGTACTCGGGACAATTGCGAGCAATACAACCCAGTGGGTTGTGTCAAATCAATGCTCTACTGCCCGCAGAAAAGCGACTGCATTCTCCCCCAGCCGTCCCACGGCATAGCCCCCTTCTTGTACGATCACCGTCGGCAGCCCCAGTCCACCGATTCGCCGCCCCACCTCGCGCACGTCCTCTACCGTCAGCCGGAACCCACCCTCCGGGTCATCCTCCACCACGTCGAACCCCACCGACACCACCAGGTAGCGCGCCGCGAATCCATCCACCACCGCCAGCGCCTCGTCGAGAGCGGCCAGGTACTCCCGCCCCGTCGTGCCGCGCGGCAGCGGCCAGTTGTGGTTTGTGCCCCGGCCCGGCCCTGCCCCGACCTCGTCCTTCGCTCCCCAGTAGTAGGGATACTCCTCATCCGGGTCCGCGTGCAGCGAGCAGTAGAGGACCGCAGGGTCGTCGTAAAAGGCGAGCTGGGTGCCGTTGCCGTGGTGATAGTCGACGTCGAGGATCGCTACCTGCGCCCCGTACCTCGCCAGCCAGCGTGCGGCAATCGCGGCGTTGTTCAGGTAACAGTACCCACCATACAGGTCCGGCCCCGCGTGGTGCCCGGGCGGGCGACACAGGGCGTAAGCGGCCCGTTCCCCTCCCTGCACCCTCTCGGCCGCAGTGAGCGCGCACTGCGCGCTCCAGTAGGCGGCCTCCCACGTGCCCTCCAGGATCGGACTCCCCCAGCCAAATGCGTAATACCCCTTCTGCCACATCACCGGCCCCGGCTTGCGCATCGCGTGGCGCCCGGCAAACGTCCACACCATCACCGGCCCCGCCTCGTCGTAATACGCCGCCTCTGCCGTGTGCACGTTTTGCACAAAGTGGACATACTCCGCGTCGTGTACCGTCAGGATCGGCGCCGTGCCATGATCATCCGGCTCCACGACCGGTCCCAGCCCCGCCTCGCGCACCGCCGCCACGATCGCTTCCGCCCGTGCCGGCACCTCAAAGCTGCCGAGCGGCCGGTCCTCGACGATCACGCCATCGGTGTCATGCAGCTTGTGCTTTTCCGTATACACCGTCAGCATACCCACCTGCCTCCCCCCTCACCCCAACCCTCTCCCCCCG
>DATHUZ010000462.1:0-2379 GCA_035461725.1 Anaerolineae bacterium | reverse complement strand
GTTTGAGCATGAAGCCATGCGCGCCCGGTCTTGTATCCTGGGCGCTTTTGTTTGGAGCGCGGGCCGGAGAGATCCTGGTCGGCGCTTATATATTGATCCGCCACAGATGGCGACGCGTGGCACGAATTTGAGAAGGAATTGGCAGTCTCTTGCGCAGCATCACGTCGAGCGCAGAGGCCGCAGAGGAAGAATTAGATATTGCAGTGTCCGGCGCCAGGGGGCGAGCAAGCTCCCACGATTGGCCGGCCTGGATTCACGATATTGAGATTTACACCCCACTGCGTCCTCGCGCCTCGTGTGTGCCGCAACTGAAAGACTGCACAGAAAAACGAGGAGATAGATAAATTGGCTACAAAGTTACAAATTGTGCCCCTGGGCGGCCTGGGGGAGATCGGCAAGAATATGACTGCGATCGAATATGGCCGCAACGTAATCGTCGTCGACGCGGGAATTATGTTCCCCGAGTCCGACATGTTGGGCGTGGACTATATCCTGCCTGACTGGGACTATTTGCGTGACAAAAAGGACCGGCTGCGTGCCGTCCTCATCACCCATGGTCACCTGGATCACATCGGTGGCATCGCCCACTTGTTGGAAGAGTTTAACGTACCGGTGTATGCCACGGCCTTGACGCGCGGCCTGATCGAGCTCAGGCTCCAGGAGCGGGGAGTGCTCGACTCGGCCGACCTCCGCACCTATGCCGCGGGCGACAAGATCAGCGTCGGCCCGTTCACGATCGAGCCCTACCACGTCGCCCATTCGATCCCCGACTCTGTCGGGTTGGGTATTACGACGCCGGCGGGTCTGATCGTGCACAGCGGCGACTTTAAGCTGGACGAGACGCCTGTCGACGGCAAGCCGACAGACCTCGACAAGCTGGCCGAGTTCAGCCGGCGCGGTGTGATGGTGCTCCTTTCGGACAGCACCAACGCCGATCAGCCGGGCTCGACGCCATCGGAAGCGGTTCTCTACGACGAGTTCCGCGACCTGATGCGCCGGGCACCGGGCCGGCTGATCATCGCCACCTTTGGCTCGCTCATCTCGCGCGTTCAGCAGATCGCGACGGTGGCCGAGCGGGAAGGGCGCAAGCTGGCGATCGCCGGGAGAAGCATGGTGCAGAACACGGAAATGGCGCGCGAGCTTGGCTACCTCGACATCCCCGATCACCTGATCGTGGACCTCAACGAGGTCAAGCGCCTGCCGCCGAGCCAGGTCGTGATCGTGGCCACGGGCTCGCAGGGCGAGCCGATGGCGGTGCTGAACCGCCTCGCCACCGGCAGGCATAATACACTCGAGATCGAGGACGGCGACACGGTCGTCCTGTCGTCGCACATCATTCCCGGCAACGAGGAGATGACGCACGGTGTGATCAACCGCCTGTTCCAGCGCGGAGCCGACGTGTTGTATGCCCCGCTGACCGAGGCGCACGTGTCGGGTCACGCCAGCCAGGATGAGCTGAAACGGCTGATCGAGATCGTCAAGCCGCGCTACTTTATGCCGGTGCACGGTGAGCTGCGCCACCTGGTGCAGCACGCCAAGCTGGCCCACGGCCTGGGTATCGCCAAGGGCGACATCGCCGTCGTCGAGAATGGCTACCCGGTGACCATCGACGAGCATGGCCTTCACGTCGGCAAGCGCATCCCGGGTGACCATGTGTACGTCGACGGGGCGTTGGTCGGCGAAGTGGGGGCCGCGGTGATGGCCCAGCGTGACGGGCTGGCGAACGGCGGGTTTGTGACCGCCATCGCCCAGTACGATCGCGCTGCCGGCAAGATGGTGGGCCAGCCGCGCATTATCACGCGGGGCTTTGTCTTTCGCCCCGAGGCAGAGGATCTGTTGGCACGCGCCGAGGACGTGGTGCGCGGCGCCGCGTCGAACGGGCGCGGCACACCGGCCGCCAGGATGGAGACACGGGTTGAAGAGGCGCTGTCGAGCTTTTTCTACCGGGAAACCCGGCGCAAGCCGGTCGTGACTGCCGCATTGATGGAAGTGTAGCCGTACGCACGCCAAGTTGACGCTAGGCGTGTTATCGGCTATAATGCTGCCAGGTAGGGAACGCCTGATAATGCCTGCCATGGTCACAGTGAGGTGACGCGCACAGCGTTTCCAACACACATCCAACAGGAGGAATGACATGGCTTACAAGTATGAAGGCTACTGTGTCAAGTGTCGTGAAAAGCGGACCATCGAGGACGGCAAGGTCGTGACCACAGAAAAAGGCCGGCCGATGGCGAGAGGTGAGTGCCCGGTGTGCGGGACCACCGTGACGCGTTTTCTCTCTGCAGAGGACGCCGAAAAGGCCAAGAAGCAGTAGTGTCTGCGAGCAGGGCGGCACCGCTGCCACCCTGCCGCTGTTGACCGGTGCCGCCCACGCGGCAT
>DATHUZ010000461.1:0-3360 GCA_035461725.1 Anaerolineae bacterium | reverse complement strand
GCCGGGCATCCGAGACGCCGTGGGGGATGTGTTGGCCGGGCTGCCGGACGGGCTGCGCCGCCCAGAGCCGCCTGCCCTGCCCGAGATCGCCCAGCCGCAGGTGCTGCGTCACTATGCCCGGCTGTCACAGGAGAACCTGGGGGCGGACCTGAACATCGACGTCGGGCAGGGGACATGCACCATGAAGTACAGCCCCAAAGTGAACGACCAGCTTGCCCGCTCGCCGAAAATGACCGGGCTCCACCCGCTGCAGGACGAATCGACGGTGCAGGGCATCCTGGCCATCATGTACGGGCTGGAGCAGATCCTGAAGGCGATCTCGGGCATGGATCGCTTTTCGCTGCAGCCGGCCGCAGGGTCCGCGGCGATCTATGCCAACGTCGCCATCATCCGTGCCTACCACGCCAGCCGCGGCGAGGTGGCGCAGCGCGACGAGATCATCACCACGCTCTTTTCGCACCCGTCGAACGCCGCGACGGCGCGCACCGCCGGCTTTAACGTCATCACCCTTTACCCCGACGAGCATGGCTATCCCGATTTCGACGCGCTCGAGGCTGCCGTCTCGGAGCGCACCGCCGGGCTGATGATCACCAATCCCGAGGACACGGGCATCTATAACCCGCGCATCGCCGAGTTTGTGGAGCTCGTACATCAGGCGGGTGGCCTGTGCGCCTACGACCAGGCGAACGCCAACGGCATCCTGGGCATCACGCGCGCACGCGAGGCGGGGTTCGACCTGTGCCATTTTAATCTGCACAAGACCTTTTCGACGCCGCACGGCTGCGGCGGTCCGGGCGCCGGCGCCGTCGGCGCGACGGCCGAATTGGCGCGTTTCCTGCCGGTGCCGCTCGTCGCCTATGATGGCGAGCGTTACGCCCTCGATTATGATCTACCCGAAAGCATCGGCAAGATGGGGCCGTTCTACGGCAACGCGTCGGTCATCCTGAAGGCGTATGCCTGGGCCATGAGCCTGGGCGCGGAGGGGCTGCGCGAGGTGGCCGAGGTGGCCGTGCTGAACAACAACTATTTGATGCACAAGGTGCTCGCCATCCCCGGCCTCGCCGCTCCGTACGCCGAGGGAAAACGCCGCATCGAGCAGGTGCGCTATAGCTGGCAGGCGCTCGTGGAAGAGACGGGCGTCCACTCTGAGGAGCTGGGGCTGCGCGCCGCCGATTTCGGCGTCCACTACTGGACCAGCCACCACCCCTGGATCGTGCCCGAGCCGTGCACGCTCGAGCCGACCGAGTCCTACTCAAAGGCCGAGCTGGACGAGTACGCCGCCATCCTTGCTCACGTGGCCGGGGAAGCGCGCACCGACCCCGACCTGGTCAAGAGTGCGCCGCACAACAGCACGATCCACACGGTAGACCACGCGCCGCTCGATGACCCCGCGCGCTGGGCGATGACGTGGCGCGCCTACAAGCGCAAGGTCGAGAACGAGCCCGGTACGAGTGGGACCGACTAGTGCGTCGAGCCTCTTGTCGCACCGGCGCATGGACGTGAAACAGAGCTCGCTCTGGTGCGCCTTTCGCCGGTCCAAGGTACCTGCCTTACAGCGCAAAGAACAACTTGGACAGGTCCTCCTCGTCCGCGCTGCCCAGTTCGAGTCGCAGACGCAGATGCGCTGCCTCTACGTCTGCCGGGACCGGTGCATCCCGCCTCAGCCAACCGCGCTCCGGCTCCGGCAGCTCAGTCGGCAGGCGAGCGTGACCGTCGTGGATCACGTCCAGCGTGCCCCTGAGCACGTCGCGATTCTTGGCGAGGGCGCGGTGCTGGTCCTGAACGTAGTAGATCGTGGCTCCAGGCAGGATAGACGACCAGAGCGGGACCGTGCCGTCACCCGAGTCCGCTCCTTCGTCGATCCAGATGGGCGCCAGCTCGAGCCTTTCACCGTGCGTGAAGCGGTGCTGCACCTCCACCAGGGTCTGCACGTGACAGCCGGCGAATTGGACAATCTCGACCTGCGCGGCTTCTTGGCGGCGGGAGAGCAGCTCGTGAAAGCGGCGGGCCAGGTCGAGGTAGTCCTGACGGATGCCTTCCAGCCGCCAGGCGGCGGCATCGTACAGGTCCCAGTCAGCCGGGTAGGGCCGGTGCGAGGGAAAGAGGTCCGGGGGGGCGGGCAGGATCTGGTAGACACTCGGCAGGTTCAGGAGCAGATGGCGGGTGTCGTTGTCCCCATTCAGCAAGCCGGCGATGTCCATCATCCGGTTGCCCTCGTAGAGGTTCTGGATGGTCTGCGTGGCGCCGAACTGGGGGCTGCCGTACATGATCAGGCGCGCCACCCGCTGCTCGGCGGCACGCGGATGGAGCGCCAGGTAGGCGCGCGAGACGAGGCCGCCAAGGCTGTGGCCGATGAGCGTGAACTGCTTGGCGGGATCCCCGCCGGCCCAACGCTCGAGGGTGCGGTGCAGGAGGTCGGCGCTCGATTCGATCGGCCGTCGCCAGTCAAACGGAAACTCGTACAGGTCGACCTCGCGCCGCAGCGCCAGGCCCGTCTTGACGTACGTCATTTTCTCAAGGCCGGTCGCCACTGCTTCGATCTGCGGCTGGCGGTCGCGGCTGCCGTCGTCGCTCAGCTCGAGGTAGCTGCACTCGCCGTGGAGAAAGAGCAGCGGGTTGATCCAGAGGAGCCTGGTCACGCCGCGCACGCTGGCGAGCTGTGAGCCCATGATGCCGGGGAGAAAGACGGCGGCAGGGCGGATGCCACGCGGCCTGGGTGCAGAAGCGAGCGAGCGGAGCTCCTCTGCCTCTTCCGGGCCAAAGAGGTGGTCGACCGCATCCCCGGCGTCTTCGGACGCGACAGGGCCACCGCGTGGACGCGGCGCCTGCAGGCGAGCTTCGATCTCTGCCAGAGAGAGGTTGGACCATTGGAACAGTAACTCGTTCGTGTTCATCACGTGTCTCCTTGATTGAGGAAGCGGATTTCACAGCGGTGTGAGTGCGAGTGCGTGCCACGCTGCACGGCGGAACCAACAATCTGCCTGGATATTATAGCACGCAAGAGACGAAAATTCAATAGACTTGCGGCTGGCAGACATGGCTGCTGCAAAGTCAAGGATGGCGCAGCTTGCGCCACCCCGATGCGGTCTTTTTTTTTCGGAAACGGCCAGCGGGCATCGGGATCGAGGGCCGGGTACTCTTTGACCTTGCTATGGTTGGGGGGGTGGGGTGCCGGCGGCGTGCCGGCGGGCGCGGATGCTCCGAGTACCCAGGTCGAGGGTACTCGGCACGTGATCCGCGCCGAGAGGTGAATCGGGGCGGCGGTTCGCATGGTTAACATGGTTACACTGAGTCGGCACTTTTTTACACGCCAGACTGGTTAGCGACGGCGGTGGCAGGCTGCAGCTGAGGCCAGTCGCT
>DATHUZ010000460.1:0-5695 GCA_035461725.1 Anaerolineae bacterium | reverse complement strand
CGCCGGCGCCCTCTTTCTCGGGTTCGTCCTCGCCGCCGTGGGCATCAAGCTGCGCTTCCCCGACGGCCTCCAGATCGTTACCTGGATGGTGCCGGTCCTTATTCTGGGCCTGCCGCTCTTTGACACGACACTCGTCATCATCTCGCGCCTGCGCCGCGGCTTTAACCCGCTCACTACCCCGGGAAAGGACCACGTCTCCCATCGGCTCGTCGCGCTCGGCTATACGCGGCGCGAAGCCGTGCTCATCTGCTACCTGATCTGTGCCGGCCTGGGCGTCATCGCCCTCTTTATCACCCAGGCCACGCTGGTCGAGGGGTATATCGTCGGCGGAGCGGTGGCCATCGTCGGCGCGGTCGCTCTTTGGAAATTCGAGCAGGTGGACTTTATTGGCCAAGATCAGCGTGGCACGTTCCTTGCCCGCAGGAGAAAAGCTCCATGATGAATGCACTCGCGGCCAGGATCGCGGACCATACGGCGAGTATCGCGGTCATCGGCCTCGGTTACGTCGGCCTGCCTCTTGCCGTCGGCTTTGGCCGCGCCGGCTATCGTGTCCTCGCCCTCGACGTCGATCCGGCCAAGGTGGCGGCGCTCAACGAGGGCCGCAGCTACATTCAGGACGTCCCGAGCACCGACGTCGCCGCCGTCGTGGCTGCCGGTCGCCTCGACGCTTCTTCTGACTATGACCGGCTGTGCGCAGCCGACGCCATCTTTATCTGCGTCCCCACCCCGTTCGACGCCATGAAGGCACCCGACCTGGTCTATATCGAACAGGCGGCGCGGGGCATCGCACCGCGCCTCCATGCCGGCCAGATCATCGTGCTCCAGAGCACCACCTATCCCGGCACCACCGAGGATTTCGTCCAGCCCATCCTGGAGGAATCGGGGCTCAAGGCTGGCGAGGACTTTTATCTCGCCTTTTCTCCCGAGCGGATCAACCCCGGCGACGCACAGTTCACCGTCGAAAACACGCCCAAGGTCGTCGGCGGCCTGACACCCCACTGCGCCGAGCTGGCGCGATCACTCCTTGCCCAGCTCTTTGCCCACGTTCACGTCGTCTCTTCACCGCGTGCCGCCGAGATGACCAAGCTCCTCGAGAACATCTTTCGCAGCGTCAACATCGCCCTCGTCAACGAGCTGGCGCTCCTCTCCGAGCGGATGGGCATCGACCTGTGGGAGGTGATCGAGGCCGCGCGCACCAAGCCCTTTGGCTTTATGCCCTTCTACCCCGGCCCCGGCGTCGGCGGGCACTGCATCCCGGTTGACCCTTATTACCTGAGCTGGAAAGCGCGCGAGTACGACTTTTACACCAAGTTCATCGAGCTTGCCGCCGAGGTGAACCAGGCGATGCCCTACCACGTCGTCGACCTCATCGGCCAGGCACTGGCCGTGGATGGCAAGCCACTTCACGGCGCCCGCGTGCTCATCCTCGGCGTCGCCTTCAAACGCGACATCGACGACGCGCGCAACTCGCCGGCAGAGCGGATCGTCGAGATCCTCCTATCGCGCGGCGCCGACGTGAGCTACAGCGATCCCTACGTGCCCCGCTACCGGATCGGCCGCGACGTCTTTTTCCGCGACGAGCGCTGGCTCGAGCACGTCGACGCCACCGACGAGATCCTCTCCGGCAGCGACTGCGTCGTCATCATCACCGGCCATCGAGTGGTGGATTATGGACGCGTCGTGCAGCACGCGCGCCTCGTCGTCGACACCGACAACTCGACGCATGGCCTGATCGGCACTGCCCGCGTCATCCGTGTCGGCGCTCCCTTCCCCACCTGATTCTGGATTCCTGGACGCACGACTCGAGCTGCCATGCCTGACCCGCCACCCGCTGCCTCGTCTCCACCCGCCTTTTTCACCGGTCGTGCTTTCCGGCTGCTCGTCCTCGCCCTCGTTATCGGCATCAGCGTCGGCATCTATGCCTTCCGCGACCAGTTCACCCGCCTGGCCGCCATCGGCTATCCCGGCATCTTTGTCGTCAGCTTGCTCGGCAACGCCACCATCATCCTCCCCGCCCCCAGCCTCGCCCTCGTCTTTGCCATGGGCAGCGCCCTGCCTCCCCTCTTTGTCGGCCTCGCCGCCGGCGCCGGCGAGGCGCTCGGCGAGCTGACCGGCTATGCCGCCGGCTTTGGGGGCCGCGCCATCGTCGAGGATCGCGTCCGCTTCGAGCGTATCCGCGACCGGATGAAGGGCCACGTCGGTATCACTATCCTCGTCCTGTCCCTCATCCCCAACCCCTTTTTCGACCTGGCGGGCATCGCCGCCGGCACCCTGCGCTACCCGATCCACCGCTTTCTCTTTTTCTGCTGGCTGGGCAAAACCATCAAGACCATCACCATCGCCTGGATGGGCTCCCAATCCATCCACATCCTCGACCCGCTGCTCTACTGACAGCGCGCCCCCTCGTGTCGCCCCTCTGACAGACCGACCCACACAGACAAAAAAGGAGACACACAAACGCGTCCCCTTCTCCGTGTATCTCCGTGCCCCTCTGTGTATCTCTGTGTAACTGCTCCTACACCTCAGCCACCTGCAGCGGCCGCCCCGCCCCGATCGTCGTCCCCACCCCCGCCTTCTCCAGCGCCCGCCCCAGCTTGCGAGGCGTGCCGCCGAAATGCATCAGCGGTCCCAGCGTCATCCCGCTGTAATGCGTCGGCACCACCACCTGTGGCTCGCCCAGCAGCCGCAGTGCCTGCGCCGCCTTCCGTGGCCCGATGTGTCCATATGGTACCCCGAGCGACCGCAGATCCCCGATCGGCAGCAGCACCGCGTCCAGCCGCCACCGGTTTCCGATCTCCCGGAATAGCTCCCTATCCAGCGACGTGTCTCCCGCGAAATAGACCGTTCTGTCCGCCTCGACCACCAGGCCCAACTCGCCTCCGGTGTGCTTGGCCGGTACTGCCGTCAAGCGCACCCCGCGGAACATGTCCGTCTCCCACGCCTCCAACCCGCGCAGCGCCCGCAGCCCCAGCCGCTGCGCCTTCTCCACCTTCTCGGCCGGCATCCACACCGGCGTCTCGGGGTCCAGCTTGCGCAGTGTGGCCGGCTCAAAGTGATCTACGTGCGTGTGCGAGATGAACACCAGGTCAGGCCGCGGCAGCCTGTCGAACGTAAACGACCGTGGTGCCTGGGGCACGCCCATCATCCGGAATACGGGGTCCGTCACAATCGTCACATCCCCCGCCTCGACAATCGTCATCGACCAGCGCACGTACGTCAGCCTCACGCTATCACCTCGAATCGTGCCGTAAAATGCCTCAAGAAGCGCGTCTCGTACACGATCCGCACCCCTGGCAGCGTCTCCCGCCGCTCGTACAGCGCGATGATCGTGTCCGCCACGTAATCCAGGTGCGACTGCGTGTACACCCGCCTCGGGATTGCGAGCCGCACCAGCTCCATCTCGGGATAGACCGTCTCTCCCGTCTCATGGTCCTTGTGCGCAAACATCACGCTCCCGATCTCCACCGCGCGAATGCCCCCCTCGAGGTAGAGCCCCACCACCAGCGCCTGCCCCGGAAACCGGTTGCGCGGCATGTCGGGCAAAAAGCGCAGCGCGTCGAGGTATACCGCGTGCCCGCCCGGCGGCTCGACGATCGGAATCCCCGCCTCTGTCAGCCTGTCGGCCAGGTAGCGCGTGTGCGCCAGCCTGTACGCCAGGTAATTCTCGTCCAGCCCCTCCCACAGCCCGATCGCCAGCGCTTCCAGGTCCCGCCCCGCCAGCCCGCCGTAGGTCGGGAACCCCTCGCGTAGGATCAGCTCCTGGCTCGCCCGCTCGTACAGGTCCCGGTCGTTCATGCACAGGAACCCGCCGATGTTCACCATCCCGTCCTTCTTGGCGCTCATCGTGCACCCGTCGGCGTACGAGAACGCCTCGCGCGCGATCTCCAGCGTCGTCCTGTCGGCGTACCCCGGCTCCCGCAGCTTGATAAAGTACGCATTCTCGGCGTAGCGGCACGCGTCGATAAAGAACGGAATGCCATAGCCGTGCAGCACCTCTGCCGTCTGCCGGATATTCTCCATCGACACCGGCTGCCCGCCGCCCGAGTTGTTCGTGATTGTCGTCATCCCCAGCGGGATGTTTCCCGGCCCGATCCGCTCGATGAACGCGCGCAGCTTGTCGATGTCCAGGTTGCCTTTGAAGGGATGGTGGCTCGTCGGGTCCTTCCCCTCGTCGATCACCAGGTCTACCGCCTCGCCGCCGCGCGACTCGATGTTGGCCCGCGTCGTGTCAAAGTGCATGTTGCTCGGCACCCGCAGCCCCGGCCGCACGACGATCGAAAAGAGCACATTCTCCGCCGCCCGCCCCTGGTGCGTCGGCACGAAATACTCAAACCCAAAGATCTGGCGGATCGAATCCTGCAGGTGGTAAAAGTTCCGCGCCCCGGCGTACGACTCGTCGCCGCGCATCAGCCCTGCCCACTGGTTGTCGCTCATCGCCGACGTGCCCGAGTCGGTCAACAGGTCGATATAGATGTCCTCCGCCCGGATCAGAAACGGGTTGTAGCCGGCCTCCTCCAGGAGCGCCACGCGCTCCTCCCGGGTCGTCATCCTGATCGGCTCCACCGTCTTGATCCTGAACGGTTCCGGCAAGAACTGGGCCATGGTCGCTCCTCTCTCCATCCATGTTCGGGAATATTATACCACGAGAGTGCCGGGCACTGGAAGATTGCAGGGTTTCAGTACACGTCCCCCTCCAGCATCAAGCAGTAACTCTCGTACCTCTCCTCGCTGATCTCCCCCGCCTCTACCGCCGCCTTGACCGCGCACCCCGGCTCGTGGGTGTGCGAGCAGCTTGAAAACCTGCAGTGTGGCACGTACTCGCGCATCTCGACGAAATGCCAGGCCAGCTCCTCCGGCTCGATGTCCCACAGCCCTGCTTCGCGCAGCCCCGGCGTGTCGGCCACATAGCCGCCCACCTCGAGCGGCCACAGCCGTGTCGCCACCGTCGTGTGCCGCCCCTTGCCTGTCGCCTCGCTGATCTCCCGCGTCTGCAGCCCCAGCTCCGGCTGGATCGCGTTCAGCAGGCTCGTCTTGCCCACCCCACTCGGCCCCGAGAGCACACTCAGCTTGCCCGCCAAATGCTCGCGCAGCTCGTCCACCCCGAGCCCTGTCAGCGCGCTCGTGTACACCACCGGGTAGCCGATCTCTTCGTACACGGCGAACCGCCACACCAGCTCCTTGAGCTCCTCCTCTTCCACCACCAGGTCCACCTTGTTGATGCAGATCAGCGCCGGCAAGTCGTTATTCTCCGCCAGCACCAGCAGCCTGTCGAGCATCCGCAGCTTGGGCTCTGGCTCGCGCGCCGCGAAAATAAACACCGCCTGGTCGGGGTTCGCCACCAGCACCTGCTCCACGTCGGTCCCCGGCCGGCGGCGGCTGAGCTGTGTCTCGCGCTCCAGCACCTCTTCGATCACGCCCCGCCCTGCGCGCGCCGACCTCCATTTCACACGATCGCCGGTCGCCACCAGGTCCGTGTCGAGCTGCTCCTGCTTGAGCCTGCCGCGCACGTCACAGATCGCCACCTCGCCATCTTGGCCCTGCACCCTGTGCTTCCCGCTGCGTGCCAGCAGCACAATCCCATTCTTCAGTTCCGCCAACCCCTCTCGCGCCTCCTTTCTCTTTCAAACAGCTGCCGTCGCCCCATCCCCACCATTGTACAAAAGACCCCCCTCCACGTCAAGCAGGGAGCAGTAAG
>DATHUZ010000459.1:0-5022 GCA_035461725.1 Anaerolineae bacterium | reverse complement strand
TGGCGCTCATGGCGGGTGCATCTCTCCTGATCGGAGCACACCTGGCCAGCGCGTGGTACTTTCTGCCGGCGCTCACTTTGGTCGTCGCCGGCCTGCTCGGAAGCGGCGCCTACATCGCCGCGGTTCAGATGGGCGGTGCCCTGACGCGCTCGCCGGCCGGCGCGCTGCTTGCCGGCATCGGCTTTCTCGCCGTCGATTGGGTGCTGCTCCTCGCGCCCACGATCAGTGCCGGCCCCGGCCTGCTGGGGGATCTGTCGCCCTATTCCGCCGGCGCGTGCATCCTGGCCGCGGCATCGTGGGGCCGGATGGATGCGATCACCTATGGCTGGCGGTTGATCGACCTGGCTCCCGCGCTGCTCCTCCTGGCGGCGTACACTCTGCTCGGCCACGCGCTCGCGGTGGTTCTGGCACACCGGCGCGACGCCTGACGTTGTAGCCTTCCATTCTCCCGATCTTTGCCGCAGCGGCCGTTTTGATTTATAATGCTCCCCCACAACCAGGGTAGAGAGGGGGCACGGGCGGTGAAAGTAACAGACGTGGAGCAGGTGAAAAAAAAGGTGCGCCAGCTCGCGGCGGGCCGCGTGCTGGCCGGCGAGGCGGCCGAGGTGGGCATCGACCTGGCCCACCTCGACGGCTGCCGCGCCCGCATCGAGGCGGGGTACGGGCAGATCAGCAAGGGGGTCGAGGCGACGACGCACGACCGCTTCATCTGGATTCTGGATGGCCTGGTCGAGATTTACGACGCCACAGGACACGTCGGCACCGTCAGCCAGGGCGAAGGAACGATCCTGTCGGGACGCACCCCCTACCGGCTCGTCTTCCCTCATCTCACCCTCTACCTGGCCGTCGAGCCGACCTAGTGGCAAGCGGGTATCGGGTATCGGGTAACAGGGAGCGGGCAGGTATCAGGTGAGCTCAGAACCGGGCAGCAATCCAAAATCCTTCGCCGGTTTGGACATCGGCTCGCGCACCATCGCGCTCGTAGAGTGGGACGGCGAGCAGGTGGCCCGGGCCGAGGTGGTGGATACAGGCACCGATCCGGTGGGCAACGCCCGCCGGTTGATCGCGGGCCGGGATTACTGCCGGCTCGTGGCCACCGGGTACGGGCGCAACCTGGCGGCGGAGCGCGACCTGGCGGATGAGGTGATTTCAGAGATCAAGGCCTATGGCCTGGGTGCCTACCACCTCTATCCCGACACGGGCACCGTGCTCGACATCGGCGGGCAGGACAGCAAGGCGATCCGCGTGGGGCCGGGCGGGCGGGTGACGCGCTTTGAGATGAACGACCGCTGCGCCGCCGGCACCGGGCGCTTTTTGGAGAACATGGCGCGCGCCCTCGCCCTGGACGTGGGCGAGTTTGGCACCCACGCGCTGGAAGCAAAGGGGGCCGCGGTGCGCGTCTCGAGCATGTGCACGGTCTTTGCCGAATCGGAAGTGGTGTCGCTCATCGCCCGGGGTGAAGACAGCCGCCGCATCGCCCTCGGTCTGCACCAGGCCATCGTGGACCGCGTGGGCAGCATGGTGCGCCGCGTCGGCGTGGCCGAGCGCGTGGTCTTTGCCGGCGGCGTGGCCCTCAACCCCTGCCTGCGCCGGCTCTTCTCCGAAGCCCTGGGGGTGCCCCTGACCGTTCCCGAGGATCCGCAAACCGTCGGCGCCCTGGGTGCGGCGCTGCACGCTGAACAGCGAACATGATCTATTTCGACAACGCCGCCACGTCGTGGCCCAAGCCGCCGGGGGTGGCCGAGGCGATGGTACGGTTCCTGGAGGACGTTGGGGCGAACCCGGGGCGGTCGGGGCACAGGCGGTCGGTGGCGGCGGGGCGGATCGTGTACGAGGCGCTCGAGGCATTGGCCGAGCTGTTCGGCGCGACAGATCCGCTGCGGGTCGTGTTTGGGGCCAACGTCACCGACGCGCTGAACCTGGCGCTGCACGGCTATCTACGCCCCGGCGATCACGTGGTGACGAGCAGTATGGAGCACAACTCGGTGATGCGCCCGCTGCGCGCGCTCGAGTCGGGCAATAGCCTGAGGTTTCGGGACGGGGAGCGGATCGGCCTGACGGTGGTGCCGTGCACGGGCGAAGGCTTTGTCGACCCGGCCCACCTCGCAGCAGCGCTGCGGCCGAACACGGCCATGATCGTGCTCAACCACGCGTCGAACGTGTGTGGATCGCTGCTGCCGGTGGCAGAAGCGGGCGCCATCGCCCGGCGGCACGGCTGCCTGCTGCTGGTCGACGCGGCGCAGACGGCAGGGGCGCTCCCGATCGACGTCCAGGCGATGCAGATCGACCTGCTCGCCTTTACCGGCCACAAAGCGCTGCTGGGGCCGATGGGCACCGGCGGGCTGGTGATCGGCGAGCGGGTAGACGTGGCGCGGCTGAGGCCGCTGCGCCAGGGTGGCACGGGCAGCCGCTCGGAGCGTGAGGAGCAGCCCGACTTTTTGCCCGACCTGTGTGAGAGCGGCACGCCGAACGCCGTGGGACTGGCGGGGCTGCTGGCAGGGGTGCGCTGGGCGCAGGCCCAGGGGGTGGGAGCGATCAGGCAGCACGAGGTGAGGCTGGCGCGCCGGCTCATCGACGGCTTGAAAGAGATCCCTGGCGTGATGGTATACGGTGGGCGCGACCCGGAACGGCAGGTGGCGACGGTGGCGTTCGACATCGCTGGCATGGCGCCGTCAGAGGTGGGGTTGCTGCTCGACGACGAGCATGCGATCATGAGCCGCGTCGGCCTGCACTGCGCGCCGGCAGCGCACAGGACGATGGGCACCTTCCCCCAGGGCACGGTACGCTTTGGATTGGGGGCATTCAACACGGAGGCAGAGGTGGACGTGGCGGTCGATGCAGTCGCCGAGATTACCGCCCGCGCCGGAAGGAGCGCCTCGTGACACGCGTGCAGCACTTTGTCAAAAATAGCGGAATCTGGGGTGCCATCAGGCTGGTGCTCATCGTCGTGGCCGTGGCCCTGATCATTTCCCAGGACGCGGCAGAGGACACGCGCCTCTACACCGTGCCGGCCCTGATTCTCGCCGTCCTGTTTACGTACGCCATCCGTGATCTGCTGGTCAGAAGTGCGCATACCGTGGTGCGCATCCTGAACATCCTCGTCTTTGTCGGGCTGGCAGGATCGTTTCTCGCGGCCCAGAGTCGGTTTGCCGACACCTGGTGGATGAACGTCCTGGTCGTTGGATTTGTCGGCGCCTACATGGGCACCGAGTTCTGGCTGCTGTCCGATCCACGGATCGAGGTGGCCCGTTCATGAGATCTTTCCCGAAACGTTTTTACACGCCGCGCACGTTGCTACGCGACCTGCGCCAGATCATGGCACACATGGGCGATTTTCGCGACACGGCGCGCAGCGGCCGCGTCAGCCGCGCGTTCGCCGAAAAGGTCATGCTCGCAGTGACGGCGGTGAACGGCTGCCGTTACTGCGCCTACGGGCATAGCCGTTGGGCGCTCGAGGCCGGCGTGGAGCCGGGCGAGGTCAAGCGCCTGCTGGCGAGCGAGCTGGGCGAGTTCCCCGAGGAAGAGGCGGTGGCCTTGGCCTTTGCCCAACACTGGGCCGAGACCGCCGGCGCGCCCGACCCCGCGGCGGAGCGCCGCTTCCGCGACTATTACGGCGACCGCGTAAGTGACGACATCCTTAACTGGATGCACATGATCCAGATGGGCAACTTGCTGGGCAACACGTTTGATGCCATTCTCTGGCAACTGGGGCTAGCGCGCCGCGCGGCGTGACGCTCGACAGACAAAGCAACCCCCACCTGGCCAAAGGAGACTGCTTCAGCCATCCCCCCCGATCCAAAATTTTAACCTAATGACTGACGTCAACCACTCGGCATTTCCCAAAAGTGTGCTATAATAGAACACATCTGTACGAAGGAGGATCCATGCCCTGCGACACCACCGGCGACGAAAAGAGTGAGCCTGCCCAGGCGACCGCCCATTTGCCATCACCGCCGGCTCATGAGCTTCCGTTTATCCGTTGTTGTTTCAGATTTTTCACCCTATCGGCAAAGGGGAACGCCCTGTGAGAAACCCTCTTAAAAGCCCCCCCAAACGCCAGAAAATACCACTCTTCCCCATCCTGCCCCGATCTCCAAATCGGGGAACATCGGGCATATCGGGAACGACGGCGTGTTGGCCACAGGCCTCCAATGTGTGTGTCATGTCCGCGAGCCCTGGGTGCTCAGGCTCAGGGCAAGCTGCTTGACGTATACTCGCTTCGGCTGTATAATGTTATGGATCATGAAACCGATCTACCTCGATTATAACGCCACCACGCCCATCGCCCGCGAGGTCGCGGCCGCGATGGCGCCCTACCTGTTCGACCACTTTGGCAACCCGTCGAGCAGCCACCCCTATGGGATGACCGCGAAACAGGCGGTGGAAGCGGCGCGCGCCCAGGTGGCGGCGCTGCTCGGTTGCGCACCGCGCGAGGTGCTCTTTACCAGCGGCGGCACCGAGGCCAACAACTATGCCATCAAGGGCGCCGCGCTCGCCAACAGAGAGCGGGGCGACCACGTCATCACCAGCGCCGTGGAGCACCCCGCCGTCACGAACGTCGTGCGCTGGCTGGGTGAGCAAGGCTTTCGCGTCACGGTGCTGCCGGTCGACGAATACGGGCTGGTGAGCCCGGCCGACCTGGAGGCCGCCATTGACGACGCAACCGTCCTGGTGACGGTCATGCACGCCAACAACGAGGTGGGCACGGTCAATCCGATCGCGGATCTGTCCGAGATCGCCCACGCCCACGGCGCGCTGGTGCACACCGACGCGGCCCAGTCGGTGGCCAAGATCGCCGTCGCCGTCGACACCCTTGGTGTCGACCTGCTGTCCGTCGCCGGGCACAAGCTGTACGCACCCAAGGGCATCGGCGCCCTCTATGTGCGCGACGGGGTGGCCCTCGCGCCGCTCATGCACGGTGCCGGCCACGAGGGCGGCCGCCGGCCGGGCACCGAGAACGTGCTCGAGATCGTCGGCCTGGGCAAGGCGTGCGAGGTCGGCGCGCGCGACCTTGAAGAGAAC
>DATHUZ010000458.1:0-2459 GCA_035461725.1 Anaerolineae bacterium | reverse complement strand
GGACGGGCGCGTGGTGCTATCGACAGATCCACTGCACGAGGGAGACGCGCGTGGCAGCCAGGCGTACTTCAGGCAGGGGCTGGAGGGTAAGGCGCTGCAGCCGCCCCGTTACTCACCGACAGAGATGTCGACATCGGTGTTCGTGGCGCGGCCGGTGCTCGATTATCAGGGCGAGGTGCGCGGGGTGGTGGTGGGACGTGCCAGCCTTGAGCGGCTGAAGGAGATCATGCTGGAGCGTGCGGGTTTGGGGCAGACGGGAGAAACGTACCTGGTAGGGGCGACGCACACGCTGCTGACGCCTACACGAAGGGGCCGGCTGCACGTAGGTGTGTTCAGCGAGGGGATCGACGCCGCGGCCGACGAGCAGGTGAACGGATCCGGCCTGTACCGGAACAACGAAGGGGTGGCGGTGGTCGGCGCGTATCGCTGGCTCCCTGAGCTGCAGGTGGCGCTCATTGCCGAACAGGAGCAAGCCGAGGCATTCCACGAGTCGTACGTGACGATCGGCGTGGCGGGCGGGATGGCTCTCGTCTCGGTGGTGCTGGCCGTGGGTGCTGCGCTGCTGATCACGCGCAGTATCGCCTCGCCACTGGGCAGCCTGGCCCAGACCGCGGCGCGCATCGCGACGGGCGAGCTGCGGCGGGTGCCGGAGGAGAGGCGCTTTTTTCAAGACAGGGATGACGAGACGGGGGTATTGGCGCGCGCCTTTTACAGCATGACTGACCAATTGCGAGACTTGATCGCAGAGCTGGAAAGTCGAGTGGCGGAGCGGACGCGGGAGCTTGAGCGCCGCTCTATTTACCTGGAGGCGGCGGCCGAGGTGGGCAGGGCGGTATCGTCGATCCTCGAGGCGAATGTGCTGATCCAGCAGGTGGTGGAGGTGATCCGGGAAGAGTTCGACCTCTACTACGTAGGGCTGTTTCTGGTCGACGACACAAGTGACTGGGCTGTCCTGCGTGCAGCGACGGGCGAGGGGGGCAAGGCCATGCTGGAGCGTGGTCACAGGTTGCGGGTCAGTGAAGAGTCGATGGTGGGCTGGAGTGTGGCCCATGGTGAGCTGAGGGTCGCCCAGGAGGCGAGCGCGGACAGCGTGCGCCTGGCGACGCCAGAGCTGCCGGAAACGCGTTCTGAGGTGGCGCTGCCGCTGCGCTCGCGGGGCAAGATCATCGGCGCGCTGTCGGTTCAGGGACGGGAACCCGATGCGTTTGATCAGGATAGCCTGGTGGTGCTGCAGACGATGGCGGACCAGGTGGCGGTGGCGCTGGACAATGCCCGGTTGTTTTCAGAGCGTGAAGAGGCGCTCGACATGGCACAGCGTGCGTACGGCGAGCTCAGCCAGGAGGCGTGGGCCGAGATCCTGCATGCGCGCACCGAGCTCGGCTTTGTGAGTGACAGGCACGGCGTGGGGCCCGCAAGCGCGAGGCTGGGCGCCCGGACGGAAATGGAGTTACAGTTGGGACAGACCATAGCGGGGCGGGATGAGGGCGACGGCAGGCACCTGCTGTCGGTGCCGATTCGCGTGCGCGGACAGGTGATCGGCGTCATCGATACGTACAAGCCTGCGGACGCCGGCGAGTGGAGTGCGGAAGAGGTAACGCTGTTGGAGCGGATCGCGGAAGAGCTCGACCCGGCGCTCGAGAGCGCGCGCCTCTACCAGGACACGCAGCGGCGGGCGGCGCGCGAGCGGGCGATCCGCCACGTGACGGACACGATGCGCCGCTCGGTCGAGATCGAGGCGATCCTGGAGGGTACCATCGTGGAGCTGGCCCGCGCCTTGGGCGCACCTCGTGTCTTTGTCAGACTGGGGACGGACGAGACCGTGCCGAGTACCTCGGCCGACGTACCTGGGTCTGCGCAGGGGGCGCCTCGATCCGTCCAGGCGGCAGCCCGAGAGGCAGCGGGGGCGTCAGGGCAGCCCGGGCCGGCGAGAGGTGGAAACGGCGACGAGGCGCGAGAGTATTCGCCCGAAGGGTACTCGGGTCCGGATGAGGTCCACAATGACTTTTAGTAGTAGCCCAAGATGGCCGGGTAGCACAAAGGAATGGATGGCAGGCGCGAATGAGACCGGGCAGAAGCTCCTGTCGGCCAACACGGCGCAGGACGCGCTGACGGCGGTGGTGGACGAGATCGCGGACGGTGCCGATTTCTGCCTGGTGTTACGGATGGGCAGGGTGCCGGGCGCGGATTTCGAGATGGTGGCGGTGTGGGACGCTGCTACAGGGCCTGGGTACTCGGGCGTGCCGGGACGGCGGATTCCGTATGCCCTGCTCGCGCCTTTTTTTGAGGTGGGGCGACGAGGTGCAGCGCCGGAAGGAGCCGCGGGACAGGCTGTGTTGGAAACGGCGGTGGTGACGGATGTGGGGCAGGACGGGCGAATCACCCCCGGGTTCGGCGAGATGTTGGCCGCGACGGGCGCGAGATCGTTTGTGGCAGTGCCGATGGGGTCCGGGGGGGAGACG
>DATHUZ010000457.1:0-4787 GCA_035461725.1 Anaerolineae bacterium | reverse complement strand
TTGTGGAGCGGCCGGGGTTCGGTCTGGGGGCGGTCGTCGAGCTCGACGATCCGCGCCAGCTTGGTGGCGACGTCGCGGATCTGGACTTCCGCCTTGCGCTCGTCTGGCAACATCAGGCCATAGCGCTCGGCCCAAAAGATGTGCACCATCAGCCCCTGCACGATAGAGACGAGCTCGGGCACGGATTCGGGCAGGTCGTCGAACAGGTGCCCCCACTCGCCGGGATCGGTCATTGGGCCGGGCGATGCATAGTAGGTCGGCGGGTCTGTCGTCACGAATTCCTCCTCAATCACACAGCATGCCAACAGCACGCTCGATGTCGTCTGCGGCCGCAGCGTCGAGGTCGCGCGCCTGCAGGATGATCGGCACGATCTGGCTGCGGACGGCGGGGTCGGCGAGCTTGTGCACGTGGTGGTCTGACAAGCCGATGCCGCCGGTGAGGTGCCAGATCTGCCACATCAGGTCGTGCTCGGCTTCGTATTTGGCCGCGGCGGCGAGGAGCGGCTCTGCCACCGCCGGCTCGTCTGCGGCGACCGGCTCGTCGGCGACGAGCTTGCGCAGGAAGGCCGCGGCGTACCAGCGGCCCTCGGCGACGAGGCCGACCGCGTCGTTGTGCACCATGTAGCGCTCCCACAGTTCTTTCAGGTCGCCAGCGGCGAACTCGTCGCTCATGGCAAGGTGGTCGGCCCACGCCTGGTAGGCGGCGAGGCCGTTGTGGCGAGGGGCATGGTAGGCAGTGGTTTCAGGTGTGCGCACGACGTGCAGCGCCCAGCGCAGGGCCCGGCAATAGATCTCACGCAGTGGTGGGCGCTCGCGCCTGTCGCCGAGGATCAGGGGCGTTTGCGTGTTCTCGAACCAGTCGCGCTTCCGGTAGTAGCCGTTTGGCTCGAACTCGACACCCTGGTTGAACTCGGGAAAGTGCTGGAAAAAGCTCCAGCCGACGAGGACGTCGCCGCCCTCGTCATAGCCGGCGACGATGCAGCACTCTGGCGGGCCGACGACGCCAAACACGAGGACGGGGCGGCCGAGGTCGCGCACACTCTCCGCGATGCGCTCGAGCCAGTAGGCACGATTGTCACTGCCTTCCTGCGGCATGAGGAACTCGTATTCGCGGCCGACGGACTCGAATGCGCGCTCAAAGGGCGCGGTGGGCTCGTCCGACATGTACATGATCTCGACGTTGTCGAGGTGCCAGCCGGGGCGCCACGACAGGCGGAAGGCGGCGCCCGTGACGCCGAGCAGGTAGGTATAGGTGTTGCTCTGCTGCCAGTGGCTGTCGCGCCAGTCGAACTCGCGGGTGCCCATGCCGTCGCCCAGGTAGTCGAGGCAGGCGGTGAGGCAGGCAGGAAAGGGCATGGTCTGGGCGTCGTGGCCCGGCTCGGCCTGGAAGCCGACGCGCGGCACACCCGAGAGCACCACGCGCTCGGGCTGCACGTGCAACGAGGCCTGATCCTGGTTACCAGTCATGTTCATGCTCCTACTTTCATCCGGCCGGGCTCGGCCTTGATCCAGTTCCGGAGCTGCTGCTTGGCCCACCGGTAGTGGTTGCCTGTGTTGGCGGCGACAAATCGTGCCAGGTCGGCCTTGCCGGTCCACGGGTAGTATCCCGGCTCGAACAGCTCCTGCTCGGTCATGGCGGCAACCACGTCGAGGATCTGGCGGTAGGACGTGTCGAACCAGGCGCGCACGTCGTCGAGACTGCGGTCACGATGCTGTTCATAGATCTGCCGGTTGAGCACGTCGAGCTTGCCCCACGTCAGACCGGGCGCCGGTATCGCGGGCACGCCGCCTGTGCGGCCGAGCTCGTACCAGGCGAGAAGGCGCTGCTCCCAGTCGGCGAGATGGGCGAGGACGTCCTTGACCGACCAGGCGCCCACGGCACCCGGCGCTAGCATGGCTTCGGCGTCGAGACCGGCGAGGTTGGCTTCAAAGCGCCGCCGCTCGGTCTGGATCTGCTCCAGCAGTTGGTCTTTTTTGCTCTTGTCGTCGGTCATTGCTGCCTCCCTCCTTCTTTGTCGTCGCAGCGAATCGTCTCTTCGAGCCACGGCACCGGCTCGTGCAGGCGTCGCCAGAAGAGGTCTTCTCTCTCAGAAAGCGATGGCCCGGTATTCGGCCTCGCACGGGTAGCCGGCGGCGACGTGGAGCTCACGGTCGCCCGGTTGGCCGACCACCGACCAGAGCGTGCCGAACTTGCGGTCGGGAAAGTGGGCACCGTGAGAGCAGACGAGGCCCTCGTGGTCGCGCAGCGCCGCCTTGACGTCGTCGACGGTGACCTGCTCGCTGCCGCCCAGCAATGCGCGCAGTCGGTCGTAGCGCGGATGGGAGTCGGGTGGCACAAAGGTCTCGCGGCCGGCCCAACGTGGGCAGACGGCGTGGTTGGTCAAGATCAGCAGCCCGTCCTCCGGGTAGCGCACCTCGATCCCCTCGATCGTTGGCTCGACGACCGCCGCGTTGCCCGCCGCGTCGGCGAGCAGATAGGTCCAGCTTGCGGCGTGGGGCACCTGGTGGAGCAGCTCGATGCCCTCGTCGACGGTAGCGCAGCGGTCGAGGAGGAGGCGACCGGTGTACCAGAAGGTGAGCCCAGGCTGCAGGCCGGGCAGGAAGCAGGCCGCCTGTCCAAAGAAGAGGCCGGCCTCGTTCATGCCATCCTCGCGGCCGATCCAGATGTCGCAGTTGCCGGCCGACGCATGGCGACCGGCGGGATATGTTAGGTAGGTGGTAGCGCCCTGCTCAGAGACGTCGTGAAAAAAGTCAAAGTTGCGCCCGACGATGGTGCGCCCGTCGGCAGTGCGCTCGGGCAGAACGGCGACGACGGTGCAGCCGCGCATGTCGTCAGAGTTAAAGGGTGCCGTGGTGATCAAGGTCAGGAAGGTATCATAGTCAATGTCCGACGCCTCGGCGAATCCACGGATCTCTTCCAGCAACTCGGGGGCGTGCAGGGCCAGGTGCTCCTCGCACTCTTTGGCGAAGCGGAGCACGTGGGCCTCGGGTGGGGGTGGGCTCCATACCCCCGGAGGCAGGGCCTGCTGGCGGCCGATGTCGGTGTAACTACCTCGCAATTCGATCCGGTACACGTGATCCTCCTTGCTCCTCTTGTTTTGATTGGGCCAGGCTCATGCCGTCAGGCATGGTGCGTGCTCGGCCTGGAGCGTCTGTGCCAACCAGCGCCCGGTATAGCTGCCGGACACGGTGGCTACCTCCTCCGGGGTGCCCTGTGCCACGATCTGGCCGCCCCCATCGCCCCCCTCAGGACCGAGGTCGACGACCCAGTCGGCGGTCTTGATGACGTCGAGGTTGTGCTCGATGACGATCACGGTGTTGCCGGCGTCGGTCAGGCGGTGGAGGACGTCGAGCAATTTCTGGATGTCCGCAAAGTGGAGGCCGGTGGTGGGCTCGTCCAGGATATAAACCGTGTCGCCGGTGGACGCGCGTGACAGCTCCTTGGCAAGCTTGACGCGCTGGGCCTCACCGCCCGAGAGGGTGGTGGCGCTCTGGCCGAGCTTGACATATCCCAGGCCGACGTCGACCAGGGTCTGCAGCTTGCGTTCGATCTGGGGGATGTTGGAAAAGTGGGCCAGTGCCTCGTCGACGTCCATGTCGAGGATGTCGGCGATGTTGCGTCCCTTGTAGCGGATCTGGAGCGTCTCGCGGTTGTAGCGCGTGCCCTTGCACACGTCGCAGCGCACCCACACGTCGGGCAGGAAGTGCATCTCGATCTTTTTCTGGCCGTGGCCCTTGCAGGCCTCGCAGCGGCCGCCCTTGACGTTAAAGCTAAAGCGCCCAGGCTTGTAACCTCTCGCCTTGGCATCAGGCACCTGGGCCAGGATGCGGCGGATGTCGTCAAAGAGGCCGACGTAGGTGGCGGGGTTGGAGCGGGGCGTGCGGCCGATGGGGTCCTGGGTGATGTTGATGACCTTGTCCACGCCCGCCTCGACCAGCCCCTCGATGCGGTCGAACTCGCCTGGCTCCTCCTGGCTGCGGTGCAGGATCCGGGCCAGGGCCGGGTGGAGGGTCTGGCTGATGAGCGAGCTCTTGCCGCTGCCGCTGACACCGGTGACGCAGGTAAAGAGGCCGATGGGAAAGCGGACGGTGAGATCGCGCAGGTTGTGCTGGCGGGCGCCCGCGACGGTCAGCCACTTGCCGTTGGTGGGGCGGCGGCGGCCGTTGGGCGAGCAGACAGAGAGCTGGCCCGACAGGTAACGGCCGGTGAGCGACGCGGGGTTGGCCATCACCTGGGCGGGCGTGCCCTCGGCCACGACCCAGCCACCGAGGACGCCGGCCGCTGGCCCCAGGTCGACGAGCCAGTCGGCGGTGAGCATCGTCTCGGCGTCGTGCTCGACGACGAGGACCGTATTGCCCAGGTCGCGAAGCTGTTCGAGCGTGTCGAGCAGTCGGCGGTTGTCGCGCTGGTGCAGGCCGATGCTCGGCTCGTCGAGGATATAGAGGACGCCGACGAGGCCGCAGCCGATCTGGCTCGCGAGGCGGATACGCTGTCCCTCGCCGCCCGACAGGGTTGGTGCCGCGCGGTCGAGGGTGAGGTAATGCAGGCCGACGTTGAGCATGAACTGCAGGCGATCGCGGATCTCTTTCAGGACTTCTTCGGCGATGAAGAATTGGTCGGGAGTCAACGTGGATTGGTAGATTGGTAGATTGGTTGATTGGTCAGGAGCTACCAATTGCCAATCGGCCAATCTACAGATTTCCGGGCCCCTGGACGGCCACAGGCTGTTCACCCACTCCAGCGCCTGGTCGATCGCCAGGCGGGTGACGTCGTGGATGCCCTTGCC
>DATHUZ010000456.1:0-4013 GCA_035461725.1 Anaerolineae bacterium | reverse complement strand
ACTCCCAATGCTGCTCGTCCTCGTTCCATGCGAAAAGTGGCCAGTCGACGATCCACACCATGCCGAGGACGTTCGGATCGCGCATTCCCAGGCGGTCGGCGAGGAGCACGCGCAGCCTGGCGAGCGACTCGGCGACGATCTCGGGCCGGTCGGCAACAAAGAGGAGCAGGTCACCCGGTTCTGCTTCGAGACGGTCCAGAATGGCGGCAACCGTCGCATCGGACAGGAACTTGGCGAAAGAGGAGCGGACGCCCTCTTCTCCCACGGCCAGCCACGCCAGCCCCCGGGCGCCATAGCCTTTGACAAACTCGGTCAGCTCGTCGATCTGCTTGCGGCTATAGTCGGCGAGACCTGCTGCGCGGATCCCCTTGACGCGGCCACCCGCCGCGATGGCCTGGCTGAATACACCAAACCCCTCGCCTGCCACCAGGTCGCCAATGTCGACCAATTCCATCCCAAAGCGGATATCCGGATTGTCCTTGCCAAAGCGCTCGATCGCCTCACGGTAGGTGAGGCGTGGGAAAGGCCTGGCCATCAACCGCTTGTCGGACAGCTCCGCGACGATGCGTGTGTACATCTCTTCGATGAGCTGCATCACGTCCTCACGCTCGGCAAAGCTCATCTCGAGGTCGAGCTGGGTGAACTCGGGCTGGCGATCGCCGCGCAGATCCTCGTCGCGGAAGCAGCGCGCGATCTGGAAGTAGCGCTCGAATCCCGAGACCATGAGCAACTGCTTGAGCTGCTGGGGCGACTGCGGCAGCGCAAAAAAGTGGCCCGGATGGGTGCGGCTCGGCACCAAATAGTCGCGTGCGCCTTCCGGCGTGCTCTTGGTCAGGATCGGCGTCTCGATCTCGATAAAGCCATGCTCGTCCAAAAAGTCACGGATGAACTTGACGACCCGATGGCGCAGCATGATGTTACGCTGCATCCGCTCGCGGCGCAGGTCGAGGTAGCGGTAGCGCAGGCGCACCGACTCGGCCACGCCCTCATCGCGGTCGATCTGGAAAGGAGGCGTGCGGGCCGGGTTGAGGACGCGCGCGTGTGTGGCGGCGACCTCTATCTCGCCGGTCGGCATATCCAGGTTCTCAAGGCCAGGCGGCCGGCACTGCACCGTGCCCTCCACCTGGAGCACCCACTCGGGGCGCGCCTGCTCGGCGACGGCAAAGGCATCGGGCGCCGTGTGCTGGTCGAATGTAACCTGCACAACGCCAGATCTGTCACGCAGGTTGACAAAGTGGACACCGCCATGGCTGCGGTAGCGGTGCACCCACCCTGCCAGAGTGACGGTTTCACCGGCATGCTCGACGCGGAGCTCGCCGCAGTTGTGGGTCTTTAGCATCAGGTTCCTCCCACCGCAATGAATTGGGCTATGATACACCCTACGTCGAAAAAAGTCAACTCGTTCAATGATTTCATGATTTCTCTCGCCCGCGCACCCGGCCGCCGGCCGAGAACATCCTTGCGCCCTGGGGCTAGCCGAGAGGGAAAGTGTGCGTGGAGATCAGGGGCGGGGCTGATCGCCGGCGACGCGAGTGGCGACGTCGCGATAGGTGGGATCGATGTCCATGATCTGCGCATAAAGCGCGGCAGCCTGGGCACGATCACCCGCTTCTGATGCCTGGCCGGCACGCTTGTAGAGGCGGGCGAGCTGGAGCTGGCGGCGTGCTCGTTCCAGGTGGTGGCCGGTGTCTCGATAATTCGGATCGAGCATCTCGACGCGCTCCAGCCACTCTACCGCTTCAGTCCAGTTCTGATCGCGCAGGCAGCGGCCGGCGTGCTCGTACAGATCGGCCAGCCGTTTCTTTTTGTCCGCTTGATCGAGGAGATCGCGCACCTCTTCGTTGCCGGGATCGAGGGTAAGGATGGCTTCGAACTGGACAATCGCGTCGAACCAGTGATTTGCCCTGAACTGGCGCATGCCCTCGTCATATGCCGTTTGCACGTCGCGCCACCGTCGCGCATCGACCAGGCGCGCTTGTGCGCGGGGGTAATCGCTGCGCATGGCGATGATGTTCTGATAATGCTCGATGGCCTCGTTCCACCTGCCCGCTTCGAACGCGGCCTCTGCATCCTGGTTGAGATAGACGAGCTGCTTCTCGCGGATCGCCTCGCGCAGCAGTTGCTGGGCGTCCAGAAAGTCTTCCTGGGCAGCGACCACCTGGTCGAAAAAGTCGATGGCGCGCGTCCACTCTCCGACATCGCGCGCATCCTTGCCTCGTTCGTAGAGCTTGTAGAGCGCGCGCATGCGCTCGACTTCTCGTAGTTGGCCACCCGCGTCACGGTAGCCAGGAGACTGACTCTGGATGCTGCGCAGCACCTCCGCTGCTTCATCCCAGTCATCCGAGTCGATCATGGCCATCGCCGACCTGTACATGTTGCCCAGCTTGAGCTGCTCACGGCTGTCTTCGAGCATGTCGAGGGCGTGGCGGTAGCCGGGCTCGACGGCGATTACCATGCCAAAGGCTTCGATGGCCTCGCTCCACCGCCCCTGCGTGTAGTGGTTCAGGCCGCGGCGGTAAAACTCGGAGAGGCGGGCCTGCTGTTGGGCTTCGCGCAGCTTTTGCATGCTGTCGCGAAACTCGGGCCGTTCGTTCACAACCCAGTTCAGATGGCCAAGTGCGCCTTCCAGATCACCGGTTTTGAGGGCGGCGACACCCCGGGTGTAAGCCCGTATCAACCGCACTTCTTGCCACGCGTGGCGAGACAGGACCGGCGTGTCGCGGTACGTGGGGTCGACCATCGCAATCTCTTCGAGCAGGTAAAGGGCATCTTCCCACTCGCGCGCGGCTAGGGCGGTGGTGGCACGCCCATACAACCTCGCCAGCCGTCCTTCACGCTCGGACGTTTGTCGCTCATCACTCATCGGCAAGCCCTGGCCCTACGGACCCCACGCTAACGTTTCCATCAGCCACCCGTGCTGATCGCCCGCCGCTACAAAATCGATCGAGCCTTCAAGTGGCGTATCCAGATCGAAAAGCGCTCGCTTGTTCGATCCATCCGGGTGCATCACCCACACGGCCCACGAACCGTCGCGGTCGGTGACGTAGGCGATCCACTCGCCATCAGGAGACCAGGCCGGCAGGCCGTCGCGCGCCGCGTTGGTGGTGAGCCGGCGGGCTGACAACTCGCCGCCGGGATAAGCGCTGGCGACCTGGATATCCCAGTTGTTCTCCTCGAAATTGGTCATGAATGCTATGCTGCGTCCGTCTGGCGATAGGGCAGGGGCCGTGTCATGTTCGGCCGTCGTGAGCCGGACGGGGTTGCTGCCGTCGCTCTTCATCCGGTACAGGCCGCACTGATTGAGGGGACATTCCCAGTAGACAATCTCGCCGCTCGCGAGCCAGGCGGGCACGCGTCCAAAGAGATCACCGCCGTGGCGGCGGAGAAGCTCGATGGTGGTGCCAACGGTGCGGTAGATGCGCCACTGACGATCCGACTCGTGCTGGGACGGAAAGACAATGTTCTCGCTGTCGGGTGACCAGTGCGGGCGGGCAGCCTCCGCATAGTTCACCCAGGCCCACGTATGCCCGTCGTCCAGCTCACGCACGCTGATGCTGCGCCCTGCCCTGTCCCACGAGCGGTAGGCCAGGCGGTGGCCGTCGGGGCTGATCGCGGGCTGGCTGGCCTGCTGCACCAGGATTTGGCTTGTTCCAGCCTGGACGTCATAGACATAAATGTGAAAAGTGCGCGCTTTGGGGTCGTATGCCGGGTAGTAGATCCGGCCAGACAGGCCTGTCGCCGGGGAGAGCGGTGCGCCCACGGTCGGAGAAGCCACGGCGCTGGCTGTGACTGACGGTGTGGGGCTGGCGGTGCCGGTGGCGGTGGCTGTCGGCGAGGGCCTGCCTGTCGCAGTCAGGCTGGGCGTGGCACTGGGACGGGTGGTGGCCGTTGGCAGCGGGCGGGTAGCAGTAGATTTGACAGTGGAGGTGGGTGACAGTGTGGCGGCAGCCTCTGTGGAGAAGGCGATCACTTGCTCTCCTGCCGCTCCTTGCGCCCACCAACCCAACCCCCAG
>DATHUZ010000455.1:0-4140 GCA_035461725.1 Anaerolineae bacterium | reverse complement strand
CAGGTCCTGATCGGTGCGGTGCGGGCCTTCACCGGCAAGGCGGTCGTCGGCATCACCGCCAACCGGGAAAAGGCCGAGGGCTGGCTGGCCAAGAATGCCATCCTCGTCACCGCCCTCAACCCCGTCATCGGCTATCAGAAGGGGGCCGAGGTCGCCAAGGAAGCGATGAAGACGAACCGCACCGTCAAAGAAATAGTCGTCGAGAAGGGCTACCTGAGCGCCGACGAGGCCGATCGCGTCCTCGACGCGCGCGTCATGACCGGGGGAGGCATACAACAATAGCTTTTCCCGGCATCTATTCCTGCATAGCCTACCCGGAGTGACCCTCGCAGCGGAGGCCCGACCTTGCTCGGGAAGCCTCGCACGTCGACGGCGCCTTACCCCGAGCAAGCTCGGGCCTCCATACCACGTGCACTTCCTTTCGCGACACCGTTTGCCTGGTCGAACCAGCACATCTGTGGTATACTCGACAGCGCCAAGATCGCGAGGAGGCAACCGCCATGCAGAGTGAATCAGTGCGCGATTCGATGCCCGCCAGTGCCGTCCTGTACGGCATCCTGCTCCTCTTCTTTCTCCAGCTCATCACCGACTTTGTAGAAGCGATCTATGTCTTTGGGCTGCTCGGCACCGGCATTCCCGTCGAGATCGCCGCCGTCCTCCTGCTCTTCTCGCCACTGCTCCTGCTCCTTCTGCCCCGCGGTCTCTCGCGGCGCGCGATCCTCCTGGTCGCAGGCCTCGTGCTCATCTGCCGCGTTGCCGGACCTTTCCTTGACACGCGCGCCAGGATGTTCGTCGTCGGCCTCGGCGCGGCCGCCTGGCTCATCCTGCTCCCTTCCCTCTTGACCCGGCGCGACGCCCGCCGGTTCGGCATCGGCCTGGCGCTCGCGCTCTCCCTCTCGATCCTCTTTCGCGCGCTCGGCTCCGGCAGCGACGTCTCCATGGCGGGCACTTTCCAGTTCCTCGGCTGGCTCCTGGCCCTCGCCGCCGGTGCCTTGCTCTTTCTCACCGGCGAGCCCGGCCCCGAGCCCGCCCCGGCCCGCACCCGGCCCGAGCCTGGCAGCGTGCCTTCCTTCTGGCGCACCACCGCGCTTGCCCTCGGCGTCATGGGCACCCTGGTCCTCGCCTATTTTGTCTTTTCGGCGCCCAACGTCATCGCCCGCTGGACCGGCGTCGCCTACCTGCCCATCGTCACCATTCTATCTGCCATGCTCACCCTCCTCGCCGCGCTGCTCTTGTGGCGGCCGGGCTTGCTCACCTCGCTCAGACCTGGATTAATCATTGCCTGGAACGTCCTCTTGGTCGCTGCCCTGGTCCTGACCATCGCTCCGCACCAGGTGCCCTTCCCGGCTGGCCATGGCGCCTATCCCTTTCCCGAGCCCCAGCCTGGCCCCCTGCATGCCGTGCCCCTCTTCCTCCTCCTCCTTCTCGTGCCCATCGTTCCCATCGACCTCATGCTCTTCAGCGGCGAGCTGGCGGCGCTGCGGCCCTCCTCCCGCCGCCTCGGCGGCGCCTTCTCCCTGGCCTCGCTCTACCTGCTGGGGATGATCCTGGCCCACATCTTTACCAGCACCTACGACTATATCCCCGTCGTCGGCCCCTTTTTCCGCGACAGGTTCTGGCTGGTGCACCTGGTCGCCGGCCTGGCTGTTGTCCTGCCGCTGCTCGCGCTGCGGCGGCCCACTACGCACCTGGCGCCCGATGCGCGCCGGGGCAGAACCGGCCTGGCCCTGCTGGCGGCCCTGCTCCTGCTCTTTGTCGCCACCGTCGCCGGGGCTGCTGCCGCCGCCCCGCGGCTGGCCGCGCCACCCGCCGCCGTGACCAGTCTGACCGTGATGGCCTACAACATCCAGCAGGGCAACAGCGAGGATGGACAGAGGAATTTCGACGGCCAGCTCGACGTCGTCCGCAGCGCGGACCCCGACCTCGTCGGCCTGGTGGAGAGCGACACCAACCGCATCGCCAACGGCAACGCCGACGTGGTCCGCTACCTGGCCGACAGGCTGGACATGTACAGCTACTATGGCCCCAAAACGGTTGCGGGCACCTTTGGTGTCGCCCTTCTCTCCAAATACCCGATCGAGGACGCGAGGACCGTCTACCACTATAGCGCGCGCGAGCAGGAGGCGACAATCGAGGCGCAGATCACGGCCGGGGGCCGCACCTTTCACGTCTACGTAACCCATCTGGCGAGCGAAGACAGGGACGAGAACCTGGCCCAGATGGTCGAGATCGTGGCCCTGATGCAGGGCATGGTGCAGGGCGTGGAGAATGTCGTCCTGCTCGGCGATTTCAACTTTCGGCCCGACACGCCCCAATATCAGTTGGCCACAGAGGTGCTGCACGACTCGTGGCTGCTCCGCTGGCCCGGCGGCGCGGCCGACCAGGGTATCGATCCCGCCCGCCGCATCGATCACATCTTTGTCTCGCCTGGCACGCAGGTCGCCGAGTCGCGCTACCTGCCCGGTCCTGACTCGGACCACCCGGCCATGGTCACCACACTCACCTGGTAGGCTTGGGGCGCCACAGGGGGTACCGCGCCTTTGACATGGCTACCTCTGCCCGGCGCGCGTGCGCCATCCGTCCCAACAAGCTGGCGCCGAGCAGCAGGCTCACGTCGCCCTTCACCGGATCGACCCGTGGGCCGGGCACGCCGGCTTTCACGTTGGTGGTGCCTTGCATGGCGATTACCAGTTGCGTGATGACGCCTTATTTGGGCCAACTCTGGGTACTGAGACTGGTCGCGCACCAATGTATCGACCGAACAATAGGTGGATGCAACTGCATGGCCAGGCGCGCGTATAGGGTTATGTGATTTGCGTAACAGCCATAGTGTGATATAATGTTACTGATATGAAGGAAATACCCTTAGTACAGCCATACACACCTGAATATGTCGAGGAGCGGCTGCGGCAAGCCGGCCTCTGGCGCGCCCTCTGGCGCGTCATCCAGTTCGTGACCGTGATCGTGACCGCGTTGTTCTACTACCTGGTCGACCGCTGGCAGTGGACCTACCGGCGAGGAGAAACCGTCGGGGACCGGCAGCGGCGGCGTGCAGTCTGGCTGCGCGGACGCCTCATCTGGCTCGGGCCGGCTTTTGTGAAGGTCGGCCAGTCGATGGGCACGCGGCCCGATCTGCTGCCGCTGGTGTACGTGGAGGAGCTGTCGCTGCTCCACGACAAGCTGCCGCCGTTCGACGACGCGGTCGCGTTCGCGACCGTGGAGCACGAGCTGGGCTGGCGCCCGCAAGTGCTCTTTGACGAGTTCGATCCCAGGCCCTTCGCCGCTGCCAGCCTGGGCCAGGTCTATCGCGCGCGGACGTTCGAGGGCGACGAGGTGGCGGTCAAGGTGCAGCGTCCCGACCTGGAGCGGGTCATCAGCCTCGACCTGGCACTGGTACGCCGGTTGGCGGCGTTTGTCGAGCGGCACCCAAAGCTGGGCAAGGGCCAGCCGTGGGCCAGCATCATCGACGAGTTTGGGGCCAAGCTGTTCGAGGAGCTCGACTACGTGCACGAAGGCTACCTGACCGAGCAGTTTGGTGCGAACGTCGCCGAGCTCCCCTGGGTGAGTGCACCGAAACTCTATTGGGATTTCACCGCGCGTCGCGTGATCACGACCGAGCTGATCCGCGGCATCAAGGTGACCGACAGGGACGCGCTCCAGGAAGCGGGCGTGGACACCCGGCGGCTGTTGAGCCAGGGCGTCCGCGCCAACCTGAAGCAGCTTTTCGAGGATGGCCTGTTTCATGCCGACCCGCACCCCGGCAACCTGCTCGTGCGCCCGGAGGATGGGACGCTCGTCTTTCTCGACTTTGGAATGATGGGCATTGTGCCCCCCGAGCAAAAGCTGCGCATCCTCGAGCTCTTTATCGACGTGATCAACCAGCGGCCCGAGAACCTGCGCGACAACCTGATCGCGCTCGGCGCCTTGCGGCCCGACATCCGCTGGGATGAGCTGGCGCCGGTTGCCACCGAGCTTTTCAAGTCGATCTTTGGCTCGGCTGACAGGCGCTACACGTTTCGCGACGTGACGAACAGCTTTGCGCCACTGTTGTACGAGTACGAGTTTCGCATCCCGCTCAACTTTGCCTACATCGTGCGCGCGATCATGACACTCGAGGGGATCAGCCTGCAGCTCGACCCC
>DATHUZ010000454.1:0-3476 GCA_035461725.1 Anaerolineae bacterium | reverse complement strand
GCCTCCTGTTTCAGCACCTCGCGATCCAGGCCGGCTTACTGCTCGCGACGCACCTGCTCCTGCTGGCCGCGCGCGTGCCGGCGGAGCGGGTGCGCTGGCTGTGGGCACGGCTGCTGCCGCTGGTGGCGGTGATCCTGATCCTGCAGCCCTTTTTCGCACCGGGGCCGGGTCCCGCCCTGGTGGAGCTGGGTCCGGTGCGGCTGACGGTCGAGGGCATCCTGGTGGGGGCGAGCTTTGCGCTGCGCGCGGCGGCGCTGACCTTTATCGCGGCGCTGCTGCTGGTGACGACAGAGGCGAACGACCTGGTGGAGGGGCTGGTGCGCCTGGGGCTGCCCTACACGTGGGGGCTGACGCTGGGGCTGGCGATCCGCTACCTGCCGACGGTGTACGGCCTGTTTGTCACGGTGACCGAGGCGCAGCAGGCACGTGGGTGGATCGTGGAGCGGGGCAGCTTTTTGCAGCGGGCGCGGGCCTACGTGCCGATCCTGGTGGCCACGGTGATCGCCGGGCTGCGGCTGAGCGACAACCTGGGGATGGCGCTGGCGGCACGCGGACTGGGGTATCCGGTCCGGCGGACGACGCTGCGCAGTCTGCACTTCCGGGCGGTGGATTGGGCGGTTGTGGTGGGCGCGGCGGTTGTGTTTGTAGGGTTGATGGTGGTGCGGTATTGGGCGAGGGCTGGCGCGGCACCGCTATGATTGACGCACCGACGTGTCTGTGCTATACTACTCGTGGTGGACACAACCGGAAGGTGAGGGATATGGAAGGTTCTGTTTCTTTTGCGGATGTGTTGGAGGCAGCCGATCAACTGCCGCTGGACGATCAAGAAATGTTGGCCGACGTGTTGCACAGGCGCGTGGTCGCGCAGCGGCGCAGGCGTCTCGTCGCCGAAGTGCGCGAGGCGCAGGAGGAGTATGAGGCGGGGCGGACTCGCGAGGTGACCCCTGAAGAGATCATGGCCGAGATCTCGGAGTGAAACACAGGCTCCTGCGCTCGACCTCTTTTGTTCGTGCAGCGCGCAAACTGATCAAGAAGAACCCCGGGATTGCGCAAGACATGCGCAAGACGCTCGTGCTGCTTTCGGAAGACCCCTTTGATCCCCTCTTGCGAACCCACAAGCTCAAAGGCCAGCTTGCCAACACCTGGGCGTGCAGTGTGAGCTACGAGATCCGAATTGTGTTTGCCTTTGTCGAGTTTGAGGGCCAGGAAGCCGTTCTGCTGGAAACCGTCGGTACACACGAAGAAGTGTACTAACTCGTCGACACGCAGCGATCGTGCGCCAATGCCAGGCTCGATTGCGGCTGGGAAGAGCGGCTGCGGTCAACGTACACGAGGGTGCTGGCGACGGTCGGAAAGGCGGTGGCGATGCCGTTGTTCCAAGCCTCCTTTGCTCGGAAAAGGTCGGCCTGTGATCGAGCCACCCTGAGCACCCCGTCGTTGGCCTGCTACTTGCGCGCGCCGATCCACGATTCCGCGGCGCGGGTGACCCAGCGGCGGGGCATGAGACGGCCGGCGACAAAGGCAGTCAGCTTGTTCATGAAACCGGGGACGTAGGTACGCTTGCCGCTGTCAAAGGCAGCGAGGGCTGCCGTCACTACCTCGGCGGCCGAGGGCATCGACCCACGCTGGTCCTCCCACACACCCGCGGTCTCCTGAAAGCCCGTGGCGGTGCCGCCGGGGCAGAGGGCCATGACGTGGACGCCGTGGCGGGCCACCTCCTGGGCGATCGCCTCGGAGAAGCTGAGGACGAAGGCCTTGGTGGCACCGTACACGGCCATGAAGGGGACGGGCTGGAACGAGGCGGTGGAGCCGAGATTGATCACACCGCCGCGCCGGCGCTCGATCATGGCCGGGAGAAAGAGGTGGGTGAGCTCTACCACCGTGTTGACGTTCAGGTGTACCATGCGTGACTGGACGCCGAAGGGCAGCCCGGCGAACGTGCCCGCCTTGCCATAGCCGGCGTTGTTGACCAGCAGGTCGATCTGCCAGTCGGGGGTGGTGACGTCGTCGTAGAGGCGCTGTGCCGCGCCGGGGACGGCGAGGTCGGCGACGATGACGTGGGTGCGGATGGCGTGCGCCCCGGCCAGCTCGCCCGCGAGCGCCCTCAGTGCCCCCTCGCTGCGCGCCACGAGGACGAGATCCATGCCGCGCGCGGCAAGCTGGCGGGCGAACGCCTCGCCGATGCCGCCGGACGCGCCGGTGACCAATGCGGTGCGATAGTCTTTGAGCATGGCTGTCGCCTCCTACTTGGCAGAACACGTGCTTTTTGCTAGAATCCCTCGAGGCGGGTCAGGTCGACGATGCCGTGGCTCAGGGCCCAGATGTCAAAGAGGAGGCCGAGGCGGGTGCGGCGCAGAGCCTCGTCCTCGTGCATGACGAGCACGTCGTCGAAAAAGCGGTTGATGGCCGGGACCATGGGATGGATGGCGGTGAGCAGGCGGTCGACGGCGCTGTCGGGGTTCACCTGCGCCCGGGCGATCTCGTAGGCCTCGCGCAGCGCCACGGTGGCAGGGTCGTCGTCGACGCCCGGCCTGTACTCGTCGTGCTCCCGGCGGTCGCGGACGATGCGGATGCAGCGGCCGTAGGCGTTGAGCAGATCGTCCCAGTCGTCGCGCTCGACCCACGCGGTGAGCTGGCGCGCGGCGCGGTAGGCGGCGTAGGGATTGCCGGCGCGCTCGGCGAGGACGGCGTCGACGACGTCGTAGCGAAAGCCACGGTCGCGCAGCCAGCCGCGCAGCCGCTCGGCGATAAAGGCCGCGACCTCGTCGAGCACGTTATCGGTGACGACAAGAGGCATGAGGGCCGCGGCCTCGACCATCAGGGGGCGCAGATCGAGGGCGGCCTGGCGCTCGATCAGGCTCTCGACGATGCCGAGGGCGGCACGGCGGAGCTGGTAGGGGTCGGCAGAGCCGGTGGGCGCCAGTCCGGCGGCAAAGAGGCCGACGAGACTGTCGATTCTATCCGCCAGACCCAGGGCGAGGCCGGGGCCGGTGGCCGGCAGATCGTCGCCGGCAAAGCGCGGCAGGTACTGCTCCAGGATGGCGGTGGACACGGCGAGGTCCTCGCCCGACAGAGCCGCATAGTGGCTGCCCATGAACCCCTGCAGGCTGGTGAGCTCGACGACGAGCTGGGTGGCGAGGTCGGCTTTGGCGAGCTGAGCGGCACGGTGGGTGAACGCGGTGGTGTCTGTATCGAGGCCGAGCGCGCGCGCGACGGCCGGTGCGAGCGCCTCCAGCCGCCGGCTCTTGTCGAGCATCGAGCCGAGGTCCTGCTGGAAGGTGAGGGTGTCGAGGCGGGGCAGGAAGGCGTCGAGCGGCTGGCGGACGTCGTTCTCGTAAAAGAACTTGGCGTCGGCGAAACGGGCGCGGATGACGTCTTCATAGCCCTGGCGGACGACGTCGAGGGGTTGGTCGTCGCCGTTGCGGACGGCGATAAAGTAGGGCAGCAGGCGGCCGTCGCCGGCGTCGTCGACGACG
>DATHUZ010000453.1:0-3143 GCA_035461725.1 Anaerolineae bacterium | reverse complement strand
GTATGGAGTGCGCGCAGAGCTGGCGGGCGACCCCGGCTCGCGGTTGGCAGAGCTACTGCGCACAGGGATGGAGGAGGTGCTGGTATGAGCGCGGACGCCGCCGTCTCGCCGCCACGCCCCCTGCCCACCTGGCGCTACATCGTGCGGCTGATCCGCTTTCAGCCGTGGCTCTACCTGGGGCTGGGCGTGTGCGAGGTGCTCTTTTTCGCCGTCTTTCCCCAGATTGCGGCGTGGATCACGTACACGTTCTTTAACGTGCTGACAGGTGAGGCGCAGGTGTCGATCGGCATCTCGGGCCTGATTGCGCTTTTTGTGGCGACCGCGGCGGCGCGCGCCGTGGCGATCTTTTTCGACGTGGCCATCTATTTCAACTTTATGTACCGGATCGAGGCGCTGCTGCGCAAGAACCTGTTCGAGTATATTCTGCAGCGGCCGGGAGCGTGCGCGGTGCCCGGCTCGCCGGGCGAGGCGATCACCCGCTTTCGCGACGACGTCAGCGAAATCGCCAACTTTATGGCCGAGTCGCTGATCCTGCTCGGGTTTGGCTCCTTTGCCGTGGTGGCGTTGGTCGTCATGCTCGATATTAACGTCCGCCTCGCGATCCTCGTCTTTCTGCCGCTGATCATCGTGGTGGCCATCTCGAACGCTGCCACGCGCAACGTAGAGAAATTTCGTGCCATCCACCGCGATGCGACCGGGGCGGTCACCGATTTCATCGGCGAGATGTTTGGCGCGGTGCAGGCGGTGCAGGTGGCTACGGCCGAGACGCGCATCGCCGTGCGCTTTCAAGAGCTGAACGAAACGCGCCGCCATGCCGCCGTGCGCGACCGGGTCTACAGCGCGCTGCTCGACTCGTTCTTTCACAACACGGCCAGCATCGGCGTCGGCGTGATCCTGCTCGCGGCCGCGAGTGACATGCGCGCCCCGGGGGTACCGGGGTCCACCGGCCGCTTTACGGTCGGCGATTTCGCCCTTTTTGTCTTTTACCTCGGGATCATAACCGATTTTGCCGCCCTGATCGGCGTGCGTTGGGCTTCGTACAAGCAGGCGGGCGTGTCGTTCGGGCGCCTGGCAACGCTCATGGCCGATGCCCCCCCGGAGCAGCTCGTGGCGCGCGGGATGGTGTACATGACGGGCGAGCTGCCCGAGGTGCCGCCCCTGGCCGATGTGGGCGCGGACCGGCTGCGGGCGCTCGACGTGCGGGGCCTCACGTGCCGCTATCCTGGCACGGGGAGGGGCGTGGAGGGGATCGATCTGCGCCTGGAGCGCGGCTCGCTGACGGTGGTGACGGGGCGGGTCGGGAGCGGCAAGACGACGCTGCTGCGGGCGCTGCTGGGGCTGCTGCCGGCGGACGCGGGGGAGATCTGGTGGAACGCCCGGCGGGTGGAGGACCCGGCTTCCTTCTTTGTGCCGCCGCGCAGTGCGTACACGGCGCAGGTGCCGCTGCTGTTCAGTGAGCCGCTGCGCGACAATGTGCTGATGGGGCTGCCGGTGGACGAGGCGCGGCTGGAGGAGGCGCTGTCGTTGGCGGTGCTGGAGGAGGACGTGGCGGGGTTGGACGAGGGCCTGGAGACGATGGTGGGGGCCAGGGGGGTGCGGTTGTCGGGTGGGCAGCGGCAGCGCGTGGCGGCGGCACGGCTGCTCGTGCGCGCGCCGGAGCTGCACGTGATCGACGACCTGTCGAGCGCGCTCGACGTGGAGACGGAGCGGACGATGTGGGATCGCCTCTTTGCGCGCCGCGACAGAGGCGGGGACGCGTCGACCTACCTCGTCGTGTCGCACCGCCGTCCTGTCCTGCGCCGTGCCGATCGGATCGTCCTGCTCAAGGATGGCCGGGTGGAAGCGGAAGGCACGCTGGAAGAGCTGCTGGAGACGTGTGAAGAGATGCAGCGGCTGTGGCGTGGGGAAAAGTAAGAAGCAGCGAGCGACTGATAGCAAGTCGCAATCTCACGTTACCTGTCACTTGTCGACAATTGTTCGCCGCCTGTCCCCTCGGGCACGAGCTGGGACAGGTAGCCGGCCAGGGCGTGCATGGAAAAGTAGTGGCTGCCGATGTAGTGGTTGTGGTCGACTACTTCCTGGCGCAGGGTGTGGTTGCCGAGCAGGGCAATGGCCTGGTCGGCCGCGGCGTCGATCACCGGCTGCGGGACGTGGGCCAGCCCGAGATCGTCCCACGCTGTGACCTCGCTGCCGAGTGAGATGGCGCGAAAGCCACGCGGCTTGATGTCGGACTGGTAGACGGGGTATTCAAAGACGAGCATCGGCAGGCGGGCGCGCACCGCCTCGAGGAACTGGTTGCCCCACCCCTCGCCGAGGCTGGGATAAGTGACCAGGTCGGCGTGGACGTAGGTATCCCAGAGAGAATAGATCTTTTGGCCCGCGCGCAGGTGGCGGTGGCCATCGACCAGGTCGTCGATAAAGAGGGCGTCGACGCCCGCGCGATCGATCTTTTGTTTCAGGCGGGCCAGGTAGGTGCCGGTGAGGTCGTCGCGCGCATAGCCGGCGACGACGAGGACGATGCGGCTGCCGGCGTGGAAGGGCAGCCCGTGGTAGAGGCCCGTGCGCTGGAGCAGAGCGCGGCGTTCGGGCGTGTCGAGCGCCGCGACGAAATCGACGGCGAGCTCGATGCCCTTGCGCGGCACGATGCGGGTGGCCTGCAGGATCACCACGTCGCTCTCACGCAGTCCGATGCGCTGCCGCAGATCGCGGTTCCAGTCGTCAATCTGCCAGTCGGGCCCGTGAAAGTCAAAGACGTTGGGCACCACCGTGGACGGGATGCCCTTGCGCGCGAGGAGATCACGCTGGGCGAGGGTGTTGATGACGACGTGGCGGGCGAGTGGGTCGCGCGGCGGCAGGTAGAGGTCGGCCAGCTCGATGGCGGTGGCGCAGGTGAGCGACATGCGGTCCTCGCGCTCCCAGTAAAAGTCGTGGTTGTGGGCGAGGGCGGGCAACTGCCGGTCGAGCATGACACGCGCCAGGGCGATGCTGGCCGCCGGGTTGACGCCGACGGACCAGATGTTCTGGGGGATGAGAAAGTCGATGTCGTGCGCGTCGACAAAGTCGTGGAACTGGCGCTCGATCACGCCGGACAGGTGGTAGAGCTCGGCACGGTAGGCCGCTTCGTTTGGATAGGCGGATAACTC
>DATHUZ010000452.1:0-3300 GCA_035461725.1 Anaerolineae bacterium | reverse complement strand
GTGGAGCTGGTGACGACGCTGTCCGACAGGCTGTGGCCCGTGCAGATCGATCCGATCCAGCTCGACCAGGTGATCGTCAACCTGGCGGTCAACGCACGCGACGCGATGCCACAGGGCGGGCGACTGGCTATCGAAACGGCGAACGTGGTGCTCGACGAGGGATACGCTGGAAGCCACGTCGACGTGGAGGCGGGCAAGTACGTGTTGCTGGCGCTAAGTGACACGGGGGCCGGGATGAGCCCGGAGGTGCAGGCACACCTCTTCGAGCCCTTTTTCACGACGAAGGAGCGGGGCAAGGGGACAGGGCTCGGGCTGGCGACGGTGTATGGCATTGTCAAGCGTTACGGCGGGCACGTTGCCGTGTACAGTGAGGTGGGGCTGGGAGCGACGTTCAAGATTTATCTGCCGCGGGCCGTGGGCGAGGTGCCGAGCGACGTGGCGCCTGTGGAAACGGGCCAGGCGGTGACAGGGACCGAGACGGTATTGGTGGTGGAGGATGACACAGCGGTGCGTGATATGGCGTGTGAGATCCTGCGCACGCATGGCTACCAGGTGCTGACCGCGAGCTCGGGGCTGGCAGCGCTCGATCTCGCCCGTGCCCACGCCGCACCGATCCACCTGCTGCTCACCGACGTGGTTCTGCCACAGATGAACGGGCGCGAGCTGGCAGAGCAACTGCAAGAGCGGCAGCCGGGCATGCACGTGATCTATATGTCGGGCTATGGCAGCAGCGTGATCGCCCAACGGGGCGTGGGCAGCGAAATCGCCTACCTTCTGTCCAAGCCGTTCACGGTCGAGACGCTGACCCGCAAGGTGCGAATGGTCCTGGATGGGGAAAGTGGTCAGTGACAGGGAGCAAGCGCCAGGCTCACGCATGACGTGCTGCCGCCACGAGTGACTCGTTGCCTGTCCGCTGTCCTTTATCCGCGGGTTCCTCGCTTCTGAATCCCTTCCAGGTGGGCGACGTCGCCAGAGTTGATCTGGGCAGCGTTGGCCTCGTCGGTGTCGAGGTGAAGCTCGAGCTGGAACTTGGGTGAGACGCGGACCGCGACGTCACCAAAGATCAACTCCCTGTCGCCTTCCACGCGGACGCGGACGATGTCGCCATCTTCGAGGCCGAGGCGGCGCGCATCGGTGGGCGTCATGTGGATATGGCGCAGGGCATAGATCACACCCTCTTCAATCTCGACCTTGCCGGCCGGCCCTTCGAGGGTCAGGCCGGGGGTGCCCTCAATGTCGCCCGACATGCGGATGGGGGCGTTGATGCCGAGGCGATAGCCCTCGGTGCGCGAGATCTCGACCTGGGTCTCTTTGCGCTCGGGACCGAGCACGCGCACACGGTCGATGCTGCCGCGCGGTCCCGTGAGCTTGACGGCCTCTTCGGCCGCGAACTGGCCCGGCTGCGACAGGGGGCTGCGCGGGGTGAGGCGGTGACCGGGGCCAAAGAGGCGCTCGACGTCGTGCTGGCTGAGGTGGATGTGGTGCGCCGAGACGCCGATGGGGATCGGGATCTGGCTGGCCTGCAGCTGGCGGCTGAGCGCTTCGTAGCCGAGGATGCGGATCGTCTCGCGGGCGATCATGCGCGACGCGTCAGAGTGGATGACGAGGATCTTGACCCGCGAATCGGGGTGGGAGATGTCGATGACGCCGTCCTCGACGCCCACGACGGCCCGGTTCTTGACGGCGTCGAGCAGGATGCCGAGCTCGTAGAGCCCCTGGCAGGCCATGGAGCGCGTGCCGGGGGCGTTTTCGCCGATGCCGCCGGTAAAGACGAGCACGTCGAGCCCGCCGAGGGCGGCATAGTAGGCGCCGATGTACTTGCGCAGCTCGTAGGTGAATACCTCCGCGGCGAGCATCGCCTTGCGGTCGCCGGCGTTGGCGGCCTCGGCAATCTCGCGCGTGTCGCCCGACAGCCCGGACAGGCCCTTGAGGCCACTCTCGCGGTTGAGCATGTGGTCGATCTCGTCGGCCGACATGCCCTTGCGCATGAGGTAGGTGAGGATGGCAGGGTCGACGCTGCCCGAGCGGGTGACCATGGGCATGCCCTCGAGGGGTGTAAAGCCCATGCTGGTGTCGATGGAGCGTCCATGGTCGATGGCGCACACCGATGCGCCGGCGCCGAGGTGGCAGGTGATCAAACGCAGTTGCGAGAAGCGGCGCTTGAGGTGGGTGGCGGCCATGAGGCCGACATAGTGGTGCGACGTGCCGTGAAAGCCAAAGCGGCGGATGCCATCCTGTGTGTAGAGCTCTTCGGGCAGGGCGTAGCGGTAGGCGTAGCGGGGCATGGTCTGGTGAAAGGCGGTGTCAAAAACGGCGACGTGGGGCACACCGGGCAGGATCTCGCGCATCCACTCGATGCCAAGGGCGTGGATCGGATTGTGGAGCGGCGCGAGGGGGGCGAGGCGGCGAATGCCGGCGAGCACCTGGTCGTCAATGATCACGGGCTGGGCGTACTGGGTGCCACCGTGCACGACGCGATGGCCGACGGCCGTGATCTCGTCGAGCGAGGTGAGGACGCCGATCTCGGGGTCGACCAGGCGGTCGAGCGCCGCCTGGAGCGACTCGCGCAGGCCGGCCTGGCCCAGCTCGAAGGTATAGGCGCCGCGGGTGGTCTCGTGTGTCTGCAGCGTGCCCGGCTGGTCGATCCATTCCACCTGGCCCTCGACGTTGCGGGTCTCGTCGTCGGTGTCAAAGAAGCGGTATTTGAGCGAGCCGCTGCGCAGGTTGAGGACGAGGATGCGCTGCGCTTCGTCGGGGGTGAGCATCAGGCCGTAGGGGTCGGCATCGGCCTGGCGCTCGGCGACGATCTGCTTCTGCACGACTTGCTTCTGCTCGATCAGGCTGCTGCGGTGCGCGATCGACTTGGAAAAGCGCTGCAGTGCGGCCGGGTCCTCTTGCACCCAACGGTAAAAGAGATTGACGGGGATGAGCAGCACGCGACTCGGCTCGCTCGCCACGAGGTCGACAGGCGAGTTTAGCCCGGTGAGCAGCGACATCTCGCCGAGAAAGCTGCCGGCGCCGAGGACTTCGATCTCGAGCGGCTCGCCTTCGGCCGCGGGCAGATAGGCTTTGGCCTCGCCCTCGATGATGACGCCAAAAAAGGTAAAAGGCTCGCCGACAGAGATGATGACTTCGCCCGGCGCGTAGGGCGCGATCTCGGCCTGCTCTCGGATCGCGTCGGCGATCTTGAGCGGCAGGTTGTCAAACATGTCCCAGCGTGCCAATTCTTTCGTTACCATCCAGCTACTCCTGTTTGTCTGCGGAAACTGCGAGAACGCGGTCGTGGCGGTGAGCGTCTCT
>DATHUZ010000451.1:0-4242 GCA_035461725.1 Anaerolineae bacterium | reverse complement strand
GACGATCTCGAAGGTATAGTCCTGGCTCTCGCCCTCGCTCCCGCCGAGAAAGTCGAGCTGGTAGCCGGCGGGCACGCGGACGGTGATGGCGTGGTCGAGGGCCTCCTCAGGACCCGGCAGCCCCCAGGCATCGAGAAAGGCATAGGCCACGACGGCGGCGCCGCGCTCGCCCGGGGCAAAGGGACGTCCGGCAGCGAGCTTGCGCTGGACGATTTCGTATCCGGGTGAGGCGAGGACCTGGGCCTGGTACCTGTCCTCGTCCGTGTCCAACCGGACCCAGTTGGCCATGACGACCACGACGGGCTGGACATCGTCGACGCCCTGGATGGCGGCGATGCGCTGGACGTCGGCGCCGCTCAGGGTGGGCAGGTTGACGTATGGGTTCTGCCCCTCCTGCACCTGCTGGGGCGCGCCAAAGCCGGAGGCACCGAGAAAGATGGCGGCCATGTCGGCAGAGCTGGCAGGCTCGACGCTGATGACGTCGGGCACGCTGAGGGCGGTGAGCTGGGCGGTGACATAGTGCTGGGTGCCGACGCCGAGGCTGACCATGAGCGCCACGAGGGTGGCGCCGATGACGACGGCAAAGATGGTGAGCAGGGTGCGCAGCTTGCGCTTCCAGAGGTTGGTGAAGGCGATACGCAAATAGTCGGCGAATCTCATTGTGGGGCCTCCTGCAGGACGACGCGGCCATCGCGCAGCGCGATCTGGCGCGCGGCGAGGGTGGCGATGTCATGGTCGTGGGTGACGAGAAGGACGGTCAGGGCGCGCTCGCGGTGGAGGCGGTCGAGAAGCGCGACGATCTCGTGGCCCGTGGTGGAGTCGAGGTTGCCCGTGGGCTCGTCGGCCAGGATATAGGCGGGCTCGGTGACAAGGGCGCGGGCGATGGCGACCCGCTGGCGCTCGCCGCCGGACATTTCGGCCGGGCGGTGGCGTTGGCGCTCGCCGAGGCCGACGGCGGCCAGGGCATCGCGGGCGCGTGCCTCGCGCTCCCTGGGCGGCACGCCGGCAAAGACGAGGGGCAGGGCGACGTTTTCGAGGGCGGTGTAGGTGGGCTGCAGGTTGAAGGTCTGGAAGACAAAGCCGATGCGCCGGTTGCGAAAGCGGGCCAGCTCCCTGTCGCTCGCCTGCGCCAGGTCCTGCCCATCGACGACTATGCTGCCCGCGCTGGGGGTGTCGAGGCCGCCGATGACATGGAGCAGGGTGCTTTTGCCGCTGCCGGACGGGCCGGTGACGGCTACGAACTCGCCGTCGGCGATGGAGAGGTCGACGTGGTCGAGGGCGTGGATCTGTTCGCTGCCCATCTTGTAGGTACGGCTGACGTTGCGCAGCTCGATCATAGGATCTCCTCCTCTGAAGGCAGGGCGGCCGGGGCAGTGGCCGCGGCGCCGGTCCAGGTGTCGCGGTCGAGGATCATGAGCGCGACGATGACGACAGCCCAGACCAGGACGCCATAGATGCCGATGCCGAAGGACAAGATGGGATCGGCCGGGGTATAGACCGCAAGCATGAGAAAGGCGACGACCTGGTTGTTGAGTGCGTGCAAGAAGGCGGCGAGCCAGACGCTGCCTGACTTGAGCACGGCGTAGCCGAAAAAGAAGGCCAGGACGATGGTGTAGAGGGTCATGACGACCGGGCCGAGAACCGGGTAACCGGGATAGTTGTAGCCCATGACGATGATGGGCGCATGCCACAGGCCCCAGATAACGCCGAGAAGGAGGAGGCCGCGCACCCGGCCGAGCTTGATGAGCTCCGTTTGCAAGAAGCCTCGCCAGCCATACTCCTCGCCGAAGCCGAGCGTCAGCCCGAGAATGGGGCCCAGGATGACGGTCTGGAAGGCGATCAGGGCAAAAAGAAGGGACGGCGGGACCTGGTCGAGGCCGGGCGCCTCGCCGGCCGCGCCGAGCAGGTCCATAAAGTTGGCGGCCTGGCCGAGACCAAAGAGGGCGTTGAGGCCGGTCATGGCGAGATAGACGAGGATCAGGCCGAGGCCGAAGGTAAAGTAGTAGCGGATCGGCCCGCCGTGCAGGCCGGCGCGGGCCAGGGACTCACGGCCGGCGATGAGGCGGAGCAGGATGATGAGGGCAAGGATGGCGACGCTGAGGCCAAGGGTGATCAAGCTGATCGCGGTCAGATAGATCTGGCTGTGGATGAAAAAGAGGCCAACGGCGAGCAGCACAAAAATGCCAGCATAGGCCAGGTAGGCGTAGAGGAACCAGCGCAGCGGCGAGCGCTCGCGGAAGATCGGGCTGGTGCGAAAGATAAAGAGCTGGAGGACGATGGCGACGGTGGCCGGGATGAGCATCTGGAGCTGGAGTAGTACCTGGAGCGGGGCGGCCAGGTCGGACGTGATCTCGGTAAAGCTGCCGACGTTCAGGTAGAGGATCAGGTTCAGCAGGTAGGTGAGGCCGAAGGTGATCGCCAGGTAGGTGACGACCTGTTTCCAGTTGGGGCCGGCAGACAGGGATCGATTGTCGTCCATCTCACTCTCCTCTACGCGCGAGAAAACAAAGTGTTTCGCGCGCGATGATTGTAGCGCTCAACAGGCCTGACGGCAAGTGGGCAGGCCGGGTTGGTGCTTGTGATGGACATTGTACCACGACAGGGTGGGCAATGGCTGACGCGAAGCTGACAGGAATGTGGCAGTGTGATGAGGGAGGGCCGGGCGAGTCACGCGCCCGGCCCTGGTTACCTGTTTGTTCTCTTTCCGCGGTGCGCGAGCTATTGCGCCTCACACTGAATCGTCACCACGTTCGCAGCCGGATCGTAGATGTAACCGTCGGCTGTGATGTTCAGAACCTCGAAGCACCAGATGCCCTGAGGGTCGGTGGTCCAGCTCGTGGCCAGGAACGCCTTGCCGTCGCCGGTGGTGGGCTGGCTCCTCTGGCCCTCGGTCGGACCAAAGAAGCGGGCCGTGACGGTGGCGTTGGCTACCTTTGCACCGTTCTGGTCGACAACCAGCACTTTGTCCGTGGCGTACCAGCGGCCTCTGCGGCTCTTGCGCTCCACCTCCTGGCTCGCAACGTGCAGCCGGTTCTCGCTGCCGCCCGACGCCGCGATCGTCACGCTGTCGGTGCCGGTGGCGCCACTCTCATCGGTGACGGTGAGCGTAGCCTGGTAGGTGCCCGCCGCGAGGTAGGTGTGGACAGGGTTAGCCTCGCCCGAGGCAGGCGAGCCATCGCCAAAGTCCCAGGTGAAGGCGACGATGGTGCCGTCGGGGTCGGACGAGCCCTGGCTGCTGAACTGGACGTCCAGCGGCGCGCTGCCTGTCGCCGGGTTAGCGGACGCGGCGGCGACAGGTGGGTGGTTGACTGGCGGCGCGCTGCCCTCGGCCTCGAACGCACCCATGTCGGGTGCGGCGCCGTTGTACTGGTCCGGAGTCAGGCTCACCACCACCTGCCCGTTCCACAGAAAATCGGCGGTGCCGGCGTCGATGGCGGGCGAGCCCGGCTGGAGGGTATAGTCGCCGGCGGCCGGGTTCGCAAAGAGTGGATCAGCGTCGAGGTTACCCTCGAGCCAATTGACGGTCGTATTGCCGTTGGTGACGATGCCTGCTTGCCCACCCGCCAGGTCCGAGTAGGCGATGGTAAAGCTGCCGGGCAGCCCGAGGCTCGAGCCATGAAGCTCGTCAGGCGTGTTGTTCCAGAGGATGTTGTTGGCCAGGACCGGGTGCGATTGGTATTCAAAGATGGCGCCGCCGGCATAGGTGATCTGGCTGCCGGCGCTGGTGCCGGCGCTGTTGCCGATGATGGTGTTGTTGGCCAGGATCGCGTCGGCATAGTAGAGATAGACGGCGCCGCCATAGTGATTGCTGTTCGAGCCTTCGATGCGATTGTCGACGATGAGGTTGCGACGGAGCGTCGGGCTCGAGCTGTGGGCGATGATCGCGCCGCCGATGCCGTTGCCGATACTAAAGCCGCCACTGGCGGACACACGGTTGCCGCGAATGACGTTGTTGGTAATCTCGGCGTTGGAGTTGTTGTAGAGCGAGATGCCGCCGCCGCTCACGCTGCCGTAGCCGGCCAGGTTATCGACGATGGTATTGCCGGTGATGATCGCGTTCGAGCCGGTGAGGTAGAGGCCGCCGCCGCTCTGCTTCGCCTCGTTGTTGCGGATGGTGCTGTTGCTGATCGTCGGGCTCGTGTTCTCGATATAGATGCCCCCGCCTTTGTTCAGGGGGTCGGCGCCCGTCGCCCGGCCGTTCTCGACGATGACGTGGTCGAGGTGGCTGGCGTCGGAAGCGTT
>DATHUZ010000450.1:0-2496 GCA_035461725.1 Anaerolineae bacterium | reverse complement strand
TGGGGAGGAGGTGCGCCCGGAGGTGGACGTGGTGTCGCGTCTCGACCACGAAGGGCGCGTATTCCTCGTGCTTGCCGGGCCCGAGGTCAAGCCGGAGCCCGAGCACGTCGCCGCGCCACCTGCGCCTGAGAGCATCCACCTGATCGTGGGGCAGCGCTCCGATCCCGGCCGGGTACGCGAGCTGAATGAAGATAGCGTCCTCGCCATCCAGGTGGCCCCCACCTACCAGTCTGTCACCAGCCCGGTGCTGGGGCTCTTTGCCGTGGCCGACGGCATGGGGGGGCACGACGGGGGCGAGATTGCGAGCAAGCTCGCCCTCCAGGTCCTGGCCGATCACACGCTGCGCACCATTCTCATTCCCGAGCTGGCCGGCGAGCTGAGGCTCGAAGAAGACATTCTGGCCCACCTGCGCCGGGCCGCCCTGGCCGCCAACGATGCCGTCTATCTGGCGCGGCAAAAGCGCGGCAACGACATGGGCACCACGCTGACTACCATTCTGGTGCGCGACAGGCTGTTGTTCATCGCTCACGTGGGCGACTGCCGCGCCTACAGGTGGAGCGACACAGGCCTGGAGCAGTTGACCACCGATCACTCTGTCGTCGCCAGCATGATCGCGCATGGCCAGGTGCCGCCCGACGAGATTTACACCCACCCCCACCGCAGCGTGATCTATCGCTCCGTCGGCGACCAGCCGACGGTCGAAGTGGACGGCGACATGCTGCCACTGGAGCCGGGCAACCGGATCGTCGTCTGTTCCGATGGGCTGTGGGAGATGGTGCGCTCTGATGGGATCGCCGACGTTATGATGCAAGAGGCCAACCCGCAGGTGGCATGCGATCTCCTGGTGCGGCTGGCCAACGCCTCCGGCGGCGAGGACAATATCAGCGTCGTCATCGTGCAAGTGGAAGCGGCGTGATGGGTCTTCCGCTTGCTGGGGCCTGCGGGCTCGGGCCGGTCTCCGACCGAGCCTCCGGCGTGACACCGTTTCACGACCTGGTACGTATAGAAATCGGTCCTTGGGAATTCGAAGGAGGTACGAATGAGTAACGACCTGAAGCTGACCACCCGGCTGAACAAGGCGCACCTGCCGGTGATAAGCACCCAGCAGCTCGTCTATGTGCTCGTCGAGGCGGTACCCGGCGGCAGCTTTAGCCAGGTAGAGACGCCGCTCAATCTTAGCCTGGTCCTGGACAAGAGCGGATCGATGCAGGGCAAAAAGATTCAGAACCTGCGCGCAGCGGCCAAGCTCGTCGTCGACCGCCTGGGGGCCGACGACATGCTGTCGATCGTCGCCTTTAGCGATCGTAAGTATCTCATTGCCGAGAGCCAGCCGGTGAACAACCCGGCCGAGCTAAAGAGCAAGATCGACCGCATCCGCGATGGGGGCGGCACGGCGATCTCGGGCGGGATGGCCCAGGGCCTGGCCGAGCTCGACAAGGCGCTCACCGCGGACCGCGTGAGCCGCATGCTGCTTCTGACCGATGGCCAGACCTTTGGCGACGAGAAGCAGTGCAAAAAGCTGGCCGACCAGGCGGGCGACAAGGGCATCGTCGTCCACGCCCTCGGCCTGGGCGACGACTGGAACGAGGATCTGCTCGACGAGATCGCCGACGCGAGCGGCGGCATGTCCGACTTTATCGACTCGCCCGACAAGATCATCACCGTCTTTGAAAAGGCCGTGCAGTCGATGCAGGACACGGTGGTCCAGAACGCCCAGATGGTGCTCCGCCTGGCCAATGGCGTGACGCCGCGCCAGGTGTGGCAGGTGCTGCCGATGATCTCCAACCTCGGCTATCGCCCGCTGTCCGATCGCGACGTCCAGGTGACGCTGGGCGAGATGGAAAAGGGCCAGCCGCGCAGCCTGCTGGTCGAGTTACTGATCGGCCCGCGGCCCGCCGGCAGCTATCGCATCGCCCAGGCCGAGATCAGCTACGATGTGCCGGGCCTCGGTCTTGTTGGCGAGAAGGTCAAGTCGGACATCCTGCTCGACTTGACGGCCGACCCTGCGCTCGCCAAAGAGTACGATGCAGAAGTGATGAACATCGTCGAAAAGGTGACGGCGTTCAAGCTGCAGACGAGGGCGTTGGAAGAGGCCAAGCTGGGCAACATCACCGGTGCCAGCGAAAAGCTGCGCGCCGCCGCCACCCGGCTGCTCGAGATGGGCGAGGAGGAGCTGGCCCAGTCGGCGCTGGACGAGGCCAAGAACCTGGAGCAAACGGGCCAGATGACGTCGCACGGCACGAAAAAGCTCCGCTACGAGACGCGCAAGCTGACGCAGCGGCTGACGCCCTAAAGGAGGATACTAATGGCAACCTGTCCGAATTGTGGAAATGAAACCAGCGAGGGAGCTCTGTTCTGCGACCGGTGCGGCACGCGCCTGCCTGAGGCGCAGGCGCTGGCAGCGATGCCGCCTGCCGCCGGGGAGCCCGCGGGGGGTACGGTAATCTGCCCGGCATGTGGCGCGGGCAACGTGCCCGGCGAGGCGTTTTGTGACTA
>DATHUZ010000449.1:0-3818 GCA_035461725.1 Anaerolineae bacterium | reverse complement strand
GGGTCTCACACTCGACTCTGACTACAACGCCCTCCACCAGGTCAAGAACGTCGAGTGCGGCGTCAGCGGCGAGTACGCGAACTCGGGCACACACGACCTGTGCCAGGATCCGCTCCTCACAGGCCCACTCGACGGCACCGCCTACGGCCTGGAGCTGACCGCCGCCAGCCCGGCCATCGGCGCGGGCACGACCGCAGGCGCGCCCGCGGTCGATTTTCTGGGAGTAGCCCGCGACGCCAGGCCCGACATCGGTGCCTACGAGTGGCAGTCGCCGACGACCACTCTCTTTCTGCCCCTGGCCGCCACCTCCGCTCCCCCTGCCGGCCCTCCTCCACCCCAGATCGCCGGCTGCGACGTCTTGCCCGCCGACAGCGTCTGGAACACCCGGGTGGACAGCCTGCCGCTCGATCCCAACTCGGACGCCTACGTCGCCACCATCGGGGCAGAGGATAACATGCACGCCGATTTTGGCTCCGGCGACTGGCCGCCCGGCTCCGGCAGCCCCATCGGCATCCCCTTCGTCGACGTGCCCGGCACCCAACCACGCGTCGAGGTCACCTTTGATTATGATGACGAGAGTGACCCCGGCCCTTATCCGGTTCCGCCCGACGCCCCCATCGAGGGCGGGCCGCAGAGCGACGGCGACCGCCACGTCCTCGTCCTCGACCGCGACGCCTGCGTCCTCTACGAGCTCTACTATGCCTGGCCCCAGCCCGATGGGAGCTGGCACGCCGGCTCGGGTGCCATCTTTGATCTCGACTCCCACGCCCTGCGCCCCGCCGGCTGGACCAGCGCCGATGCAGCCGGCCTGCCCATCCTGCCTGGCCTGGTGCGCTACGACGAGGTCGCCCTGGGGGAGATCCGCCACGCGCTGCGCTTTACCGCGCCGCAGACCCGGCGCGAGTACGTCTGGCCCGCGCGCCACTACGCGTCGGAACTGACCGGCTCCGAGTATCCGCCGATGGGCCAGCGCTTTCGCCTGAAGGCCGATTTCGACATCTCGGGCTTTGCCCCCGAGGTGCAGGTCATCCTGGAGGCACTCAAAACCTACGGCATGTTCCTGGCCGACAACGGCTCCGCCTGGTACCTATCGGGTGTCCCCGACGAGCGTTGGGACAACGACGCCCTCCACGAGCTGCACCAGGTGCCAGGCTCGGCCTTTGAGGCCGTGGACGAGTCGTCGCTCATGATCGACCCCGACTCGGCCCAGGCCCGCCAGGCCACGGAGTAACACAGAGATTCACAAAGGTGAACAGAGATGATCGTCGATTCGCTGGTAGAACTGATCGGCAACACACCCATGCTGCGCCTCAACCGCCTGGCCGCCGGTCTCGACGCCGAGATCCTGGCCAAGCTCGAGCTGTTCAACCCCTACAGCCTCAAAGACCGCCCCGCGCTCTACATGATCGAGGATGCCGAGCGCTCGGGCCGGCTCCGGCCAGGCGGCACCATCGTCGAGGCCAGCAGCGGCAACGCCGGCACCGCCCTCGCCTACATCGGCCGCCTGAGGGGTTACCGCGTCGTGATCTGCATGTCGGAGAACATGAGCGACGAGCACAAGCAGCGTATGCGCGCCCTCGGTGCCGACCTGGAGCTGACGCCCGGCGCGGAAGCGATCGAGGGTGCGCGCCGCCGCGCGCGCGATCTGGCTGAGGCGCTGCCCAACGCCGTTTACCTGCAGCAGCACTTTAACGAGGCCAACGCCCGCAGTCACTTTGAGACCACGGCCGAAGAGATCTGGCGCGACACCGGGGGGCGGGTCGACGTGTTCATCCACGGCCTCGGCTCGTGCGGCACGATGACGGGCGTCGCCCGCGCCCTCAAGATGAAAAACCCCGCCGTGCGCTGTATCGGCTACGAGCCCGAGGGCGCCGCGCTCATCACCCGCGGCCAGTTTCACCCCCACCGCCTGCTCGGCATCGGCCCCGGCTTCGTCCCCGGCCTCCTCGACCGCGAGGTCATGGACGAGATTGTCATCGTCCGCGCCGAGGACGCCTTCGCCGCCTGCCGCGACATCGCCCTCAAGGAGGGACTGCTCGTCGGCATCACCTCCGGTGCCTCGGCCCACGTCGCCCAGGAGATGGCCCGCCGTTCCGAGTGTGCCGGCCAGACGATCGTCGTCATCTTGGCCGACAGCGGCCAGGGCTATATGAGCACCCCTGGCCTCTTTTGATCGCTCTGCCCATGGAATCGCCGATCGACATCGACAACCCGGTCATCCAGCTTTGCCTGGCAGGAGCGCGAGCGGAATTCGAAGGCAACCCGGCACAGGCTCACTGTCTCTACCTGCAAGCGTGGGACATCGCCAGGGATGACTATGAAGCGTGCATTGCCGCGCACTATATGGCGCGGCACCAGGACAGCGTGCAGGAAGTCTTGCGCTGGAACCAGGAAGCGCTGGCCCGCGCCGAAGCGGTGGGCGACGCACGGGTCGAAGCCTTTTATCCGTCGCTCTATCTGAACCTCGGACATTCCTACGAGCTGACCGGAAACCGGGCAGAAGCTGAACACTATTATGCGCTGGCCTCCGCGCTTGGCTTTGAGCACTCTCGTCGACGATGAGCAGATCGGCCACGAGGAAGGGCAGCGGCTCAATTTTTCCTTTAGGGGAAAATACCCTATTGACACCACCGCCACTTCATGGTATAATCTGAAAAGGATACCGGGAATGATACCGGTATTGTTACCGGGTGGGGGTCAACATGCAGAAGAGGGGCCCTATGAGGCGCACCAGAACTTCAGTTACCATCCGAGATGTCGCACGGGAGGCCGGCGTCTCTGTCTCCACCGTGTCGCGCGTGCTGAACGACAAGGATGACGTCGCCCCCGAAACCTACGAACGGGTCCGCGACGTCATCCAGCAGTTGGGCTACACGTCCACCCTCGCGGCCAAGAGCATGCGCAGCCACCGCACCAACGTCATCGGCCTCATCGTGCCCGACGTCGAGGACTCTTTCTCCATCCAGGTCATGAAGGGCGTCAATCGCGCGATCACCGAGCACGACTACGACCTGCTGATCTATACCAGCGGCAGCATCAAAAAACAGTCGGCCGCCGAGCGAGAGCGGCACTTTGTCGCGCTCCTCAATGGCAGCATCACCGACGGGATCATCATGGTTACCCCGGCCGCCACCAGCTTTTCCACCGCCGCCCCCGTCGTGGCCGTCGACCCGAATAATCAGAGCCCCAACTGCCCGGCGATCATTGCCACCAACCACGCCGGCAGCTTGACGGCCATGGAGTACCTGCTGGGCCTGGGGCACCGCCGCATCGGCTTTATCGGCGGCCGGCCTGATCTTCAGAGCGCCCAGCAGCGGCTGCAGGGCTACAAGGACGCCGTCCATGCCGCAGGTCTGCCACTCGATCCGGATCTCATCACAGTTGGCGACTTTTCTCCCGAGACAGGCCGCGAATGCGCCAGGCACCTGCTTCTCCTCGCCCGGCGCCCGACGGCGATCCTGGCAGCGAACGATCAATCCGCCTTTGGCGCCATGGAAGCGGCGCGCGCGTTGGGCCTGCGCGTGCCCCAAGATCTGTCGGTGGTCGGTTTCGACAACATTCCTGAGGCCGGCTATTGCGATCCGGGCCTCACCACCGTCGATCAGTTCGTCGACAGGATGGGCACGGTCGCTGCCGAGATGGTCATCGACCTGGTTCAGGGCGAGCCGCTCGACAGCTCTTTGTACACCATGCCCACCGAGCTGGTCATCCGCGGCTCCTGCCAGGCCGTAGATGTCACTAACTGAGAGGACCGCACGAGCCGGAAGGATAACGGCTGTCGGCGACAGGGAACGCGGACGTGATTGAGTGACACCTTT
>DATHUZ010000448.1:0-3068 GCA_035461725.1 Anaerolineae bacterium | reverse complement strand
GCCGCTCGTCGGCTCGATAATGACCGAATCGGGACCGAGCAGTCCTTCCCGCTCGGCCGCCTCGATCATGCTCACGCCGATGCGGTCCTTGACGCTGCCGCCCGGGTTAAACGACTCGAGCTTGGCGACGACCGTCGCGACGGCGCCGTCTGTCACGTGGTTCAGCCGTACCAGCGGCGTGTTGCCCACCAGCTCGGTAATGTTCTCGACGATTCTACTCATCCGAGTTCCTCCTGATATCATTCTACCCCGCCGCCGCCTCCGGGCCCGAGGGAGCGTGGCAGGCGGGGGTGGTGGATAAAGCGCGCCCGGCCTGATGCTGCCCGGCGCGCCGGATGTGCACCAGCAGGTAGCCGATGCCTGCCAGGTTCGACAGCAGGCCGACCACCATGAACGGCACCTTGTATTCTGCCAGCAAGATGGCGGCGCCCGACAGCCCGATCAGGGGCAGCACGTCGGTCACGTGATGCGCGCAGCAGGCGACCATCGCCGCCGTCGACATCCCGGCGCTGGAGCCAGTCACCGCTGCCGGCGCTTTCATACCCCTGTGCAGCCGGCGCAGGTGAGTGAACAGCCCGGCCTGGATGCCCAAGCCGGCGACGATCGGCGCCACGAACCAGCGGTCGTCCGCCAGCAGCGACAGGGCGTGATCCCACGACTGCGAGATCAGCGACACCAATCCCAGGTAAAACAGCAACATCAAGATCGACGCGCCAAGCCCTACGACGAAGGGTAACGCCCGAGCACGCCGCCAGGTCTGCAATCTATCCGTCATGTGTGCCACGACTCCTTCTGCCTCTCATCATTCGAGTCCCACGTCCCAGCGGAACAGACGCTCGGGCACCTGCGCCACGTCGCGCACCACCAGCTCGACGGAAGAGACGGGGTGGTCGAGCGCTGCAAAAGTGAGGACGCCCGAGCGGTGGTGTCCGCCCGGCCCCGCGCCATCCCAGGCCAGCGCCTGGAACTCGTCGCCCCTGTCGCAGCGCAGCACGCTGATCTCGGCCGGGTCGAAACCCAGGTCGACAGAGTGCGTGTTGAATTCCACCTCAAAATCCCACGTTTCCCCGCCGGGCGACCGCGGCGTGACGTCCACCACGACCTGCCCCTCGTCGCTGCTCTGTGTCTCGAGCTCCGGCAGGGCCCCCTCCCCTACGGGTGCGCGCGCTGCCGGGGCCGCCGGCCCCTCGGTCTGTGCTGCGGGTGATTCACTGTCAGACCCACCGCCACACGCGGCCAGGATCAGTGCTGCTGCCACCAGGACTGCGAGCATCAAACCTTTCTTCATTGCGAAATCGTTCCTTCCTTGGAAATTAGATGGTCACCCTGTCCAGTGTTGTTGGGCCGAACTTCACCGCCAAGACGCCGAGAACGCAAAGAAACTGCGAAAAGTCTTGGCGCTCTTGGCGCCTTGGCGGTGAGAAAACTCCGACCTCCATCGACAACACTCAACAGGGCGACCCTAGACCTCGTCCCTTGGCTCGACGTACACGGTCTCGCCCTCTACCTCGAGGCGAAACTCGACGATCGGGCGCGGGGGCGGCCCCATGATCACGTGCCCGTTCACCGGGCTGAACCGCCCGTCATGGCAGGGGCTCTGAATCACCTGGCGCTCCTGGTGCCAGTAGCAGATGCACCCCAGGTGGGTGCACACGGCCGAGAACGCCTTCAGCCCACCCACCTGGCTGTTGACGACGATCACCGGCTTGTTCGCCACCGACACCACCTTGCCGCTGTCGAGTGGAAAGTCTGCCAGTGTGCCGACCTCGACCTTCAGATCGGTGCCGGCGGCCGCCTCGCTCGGCGGCGGCCAGATGTAGGCGATGATCGGGGTCAGCACCCCGCCGATCGTGGCGACGAGCGAGCCCAACAGCGTCCAGCCGATGAACCGCCGGCGGCTCACGCCCTCGCTCTCGCGCTCTGATAGCGCATCTCGTTGCTCACTCACCGGTGAATCCTTCCTTTCTGCCTGGACAGATCCTCCGCCGGCCGGCGGGTCCTGCCGGCCGGCGGAGGTCTGCTGCCGGAGGGGCAAGCCTGCTTGTTCGCGCAGGCGGCTCGCCCCTCCGGGCACGGAGAAGAGAAACATAAAACCTGTTAGTGCTGGCGCATGCCGTGCATGCCCTGCTCGCCCTGGCCCGACAGATACCTTTCCGGGTCCCTGTCGAACGCGGCCTTGCACCCCGGCGCGCAAAAGTAGTAGGTCTTGCCCTTGTACTCTGTCGTCGCCGCGGCGTTCTTTTCATCTACGGTCATGCCACACACTGGATCTTTTGCCATTGTTGTACCCTCCTCAAGGTACCATTACTACCGTTTCAGGGGGCTCGGTCGCAAACCGGCCCCACCATTGGATTCAGGATTGAACGACCAAAGGCTCCGCGCGCTCGACGTCCAAGTCAGTTGATAATGTCTGTGTGCTCGGTCCGCGACTCGATCGCAGAAAGAGCAGCCACACGGCCGGACAGGCGAGACTGATGGCGACCGCCACGACCAGCGGCACCTGCCCCGCCAGCAAGATCAGGGGCACAAAGGCTGCCAGCGAAAGCAGCGCGCACGCCGCCGTACCTGCCATCTCGCGCCAATTCGTTCGATCGTTCATCAGTTACTCCCTTTCGTTTGAGGGGGAGTCCGCTGCCGTGATTGGCAGCAGACCACCGCCGAGCGGTGGGAACGTGGGTCACGCTCCTCCCCCTCGCAACCCTCAACATATTAAACGGCGGCTGCCGGGCCGGCCGCTGCCGGCCCGGCCGCTGCCGGCCTGAACCCGCGCAGCCGCAGACTGTTTGTCAGCACAAACACCGAGCTGAACGCCATCGCCGCTGCCGCCAGCATCGGATTCAACAGCACGCCCAGGAACGGGTAGAGCAGCCCGGCGGCGATGGGAATGCCTGCCGTGTTGTAGGCAAAGGCCCAGAACAGGTTCCACTTGATCGTGCGCATCGTCGCCTTGCTCAGCCCGATGGCCGTCACCACGCCCATCAGGTCGCCGCGCATCAGCGTGATGTCGGCGGCCTCCATGGCAATGTCGGTGCCGGTGCCGATGGCGATGCCCACGTCGGCCTGCGCCA
>DATHUZ010000447.1:0-13352 GCA_035461725.1 Anaerolineae bacterium | reverse complement strand
GCACCGGGCAATTCAGAGGTACGCCGCGAGCTGCAGCGCCTCTACGTGCAGCGCGACGGGGTTGAAAAGACCCGCCTCAAGCTGACGCGCGGCGCCCTCGGCCGGCTCTACAGCCGCAATGGCCTGTACGAGCGCGCGATTGCCGAGTTCCATGCCGTGCTGCGTGAGGAATCAGACTTGCCTGATGTTCGCGTGGCGCTCGCCGAGGCATTGTGGCGTGAGGGACGTCGCCTTGAGGCGGTCGAGACCTGCCTGGACATCCTGGAAGGTCTGCCCAATTGCCTCAAAGCGAACCTGATCCTCGGCGAGATCTGGGTCCGCGGTGGCCACGAGGATGCGGGGGAGGAAAAGCTCCGGCTCGCCCGCGAGCTCGATCCCGAAAACCTCGTCGCCCAGGATCTTATGGGTCGCGACTCCCCTCTACCTCCCCAAGAGGTCTACCTCGAAGAGTGGACGGGCACATTGCAAGAGTTTGGTCTTGAGGCTGGCGAAGAGGAAGTGGACCTCCTGCCGGCCGTGTGGGGAGCTGAGGACGAGCGGGCAGTCGACCTCGTGGGGGGGGCGGCCCGTGACGAGTGGGACACCGGCGAGGCGATGCCCGACTGGATGCAGGAAATGGGTATGGCAGCGAACGCGGCAGCCGCGGGTGACGCCCGAGCAGAGGCAGCGGAGGAAGGCGGCGAGATGCTGCCCGATTGGCTCCAGGAGTTGATGGGTGACGAAGTAGCGCCTGCCGATCACGATGTAACCCCTCTCCCTTCCGGCGAGCTGATGATGGAGGATCAGGAGATCGAGCAGGGTGAGGTCCCCGACTGGCTGCGTGCCATGGATCTTGAAGAACAAGAGCCCGGGCCGGTTGAAGAGATCGAGCCCGAGACGCTCGTAGCCAAAGAGGCGCCGGCGCCGGAGGAAGTGGCGGTCGAGCCGCCGCTGCTAGAGACAGAGGCGCGTGCCGGTGCCGTGCCCGAGAGCTTGCGCGCGTTGGTCGAGGCGGGCATTCTCGACGAGGCGGACCTGGCAGCGGCCATGTCCGAGATGACGCCCGACGAGATCGAGGCTCAGCGGGCGGAAGAGGTGCCCGACTGGCTGCGCGAGCTGATGGGTGAGGAAGAGCGGGCCGTGTCGCCCGACGAGGCGGTGGCCATGACAGAGCCTTCCCTCGCGGAAGGGATGGTCATCGAGCCGCCCGCCGAAGAGCTTCCCGACTGGCTGCGCGAGCTTGGCGAGCCTGTGACAATAGAGGCTGAAGAGGAACTGGTCGCCGCGGCACCTGTCGTCGAAGAAGAGGAGCTTCCCGACTGGCTGCGCGAGCTTGGCGAGCCGGCGATTATCGAAGAGGGTGAAGAAGAGCTGGTCGCCGCGGTCCCTGTCGAGGAAGAGGAGGAGCTTCCCGATTGGCTGCGCGAGCTTGGCGAGCCAGTAGCCAGAGAGGTCGAAGAAGAACAAGAGCTTGAGCCCACCGAGGCGGTCGACGTGCCGGACTATGTGTTCGAGGCGCGGGAAGAGGCGCCGGCGCCGGAGGAAGTGGCGGTCGAGCCGCCGCTGCTAGAGACAGAGGCACGTGCCGGTGCCGTGCCCGAGAGCTTGCGCGCATTGGTCGAGGCGGGCATTCTCGACGAGGCGGACCTGGCGGCGGCCATGTCCGAGATGACGCCCGACGAGATCGAGGTTCAACGGGCGGAAGAGGTGCCCGACTGGCTGCGTGAGCTGATGGGCGAAGAGATCCGCCCACCTATCACGGCCGGGGAAGCACCTGTCATCAGCGCCCCGCCCGAGCTCGAAGCGGAACCCGAGCTCGCCGCTGAAGAGGAACGCCCCACCGTCGAGGAGACCGCCGTTGAGCCACCTGCTCCCGAGCTTGTAGGGTGGATAACCGAGGAGGAAGAGCCACGCCTGGAGGCCGAAGCAGAGCTTCCCGAGTGGCTGCGAGAGCTGCAGGTTCAAGACCAGGTGGCGGAAGAACCGTTGGAGGCACCGGCCGAGATCGAGGAGTGGATCGAGGCCGAAGAGGTGGAGGATCTGGCACCAGAGATGCCCGTTGCCGAGGCCGCCGCGGCGGTTCCGCAGCCGGCGGAACCGCTCCCCGAGATCGCGGAACGGATCGAAGTGGAAGAGGTCGAGGAGTTGGAACCCCTGGAGGAGCCTGCCGCCCTGGTGCGCGAGCCCGAGTTGGACCTTGCCACCCGGGTCGAGGCCGAGCCGGCCAACTATCAAGCGCGTCTGGAGCTTGCCCGCTCCTACCGTGACCAGGCCAGTTGGAAGGACGCGGTCGACCAGTATGAGCGCCTCGTGTCCGCTCAAAAGTTCCTCCCCGCCGTCTTGGAAGATCTGCGCGCTTTGATCGACCAGGGCGTAGAGCCGGCACGCGTCTACCAGCTCATGGGCGACGCGCACATGCACCAGAACGAGCTCGACGACGCACTTGACATGTACCGCAGGGCACGCAAAGCCCTGCTGGCGAGATAACGATTCACAGGGGGCGGCATGGAACGCACATTGGTCATCATCAAGCCCGACGCAGTGCAGCGCGGCCTTATTGGCCCCATTCTCACCCGGCTCGAGCGGCGAGGGTTGAGGCTCGCTGCTCTGAAACTCGTTCAGATCACGCCCGAGCTGGCGGCGCGGCACTATGCAGTGCACCAGGGCAAACCCTTCTACGAGCCGCTCGTCCAGTTTATCACCAGCGCGCCTGTGGTGGTCGCCGTCGTCGAGGGGCGCAACGCCATCGAAGTGGTGCGCAACACCATGGGCGCCACCAACCCGACGCAGGCCAACCCTGGCACGATCCGCGGCGATTTTGGCATCGAGGTTGGCCGCAACCTGATCCATGGCTCCGACGGGCCCGATACGGCCGCCTTCGAGATCCCGCTCTTTTTCTCCGACGCCGAGATCGTCGCGTATGAGCGGGCAGTCGACGGCTGGATCAACGAATAACAGCCCGATAACCAGGACCTTACGTACGGACACGGATTGACACGGGGTTCACGGGTTGTCGTCGACGTCGACGATCCGTGTTGATCCGAGTCACTCCGTGTCCTCTTGTTATCCTACGGAGAGCGCATAATGGTTGATCGAGTAGTCATCGTCACCGGCGCGTCGCGCGGCCTGGGTGCTGCCACGGCGCGCATCGCCGGCGAAATGGGTGCCGGCGTCGTCCTCGTCGCGCGCTCGGAGAGCGACCTGGACCGGGTCGCCCAGCAGGTGCGCCATGCCGGCGGCCAGCCCCTCGTCGTGCCGGGCGACGTCGGCGTGCCCGACGACTGCCGGCGGGTCGTTCGCGAGACCGTCGACACTTTTGGTCGCATCGACGGCCTCGTCAACAATGCAGGCATCCTCGGCCCGATGGGGCCGGTCGCACAGGCCGAGGCGGATGAGTGGCACTACAACTGGGCGGTGAACGTCCTTGGGCCCGTGATCATCACCGCCGAGGCACTGCCTCACCTGCGTGCGGCACGTGGGCGTGTGGTCAACATTTCAAGTGGAGCGGCTGTGCACGCCGTCCCGGGGTGGGGTGCCTACTGCCTGTCAAAGGCTGCCATCAACCACTTCACCCGCATGTTGGCGGCCGAAGAGCCCGGCGTCTCTGCCATTGCGCTGCGCCCCGGTGTGGTCGACACGGACATGCAGGCGACCATCCGCGCCGAAGGGCCTGAGGCGATGCCTGCCGCTGAGTATGCCCGCTTTGTACGCTATCACGAGGCCGGCGAGCTCCTCCCGCCTGAAGCACCTGGCTGCGCTGCCGCCGTCCTCGCCTTTCACGCCCTCCACGAGTGGAGCGGCGAGTTCATGTCGTGGGACGACGAACGGGTGCAATCGCTGACCCGGCGCTACGCCTGCGCGCAGCGCTGACAAGAGAACGCGCCTCCCTGACCGAGGCGCCACAGCACGTGCAAGGAGGCAAGATGGAATTTTCAGAGCTGATTCGAAAGCGTTACAGTGTGCGCGCCTACCGGCCCGACCCGGTACCCGAGGACAAGCTGCAGCAGGTGCTCGAGGCGGGACGCCTGGCTCCCACGGCGGCGAACCGCCAGCCTTTCCAGATCATCGTCCTCCGCACGACCGGTCGCGAGGAGGAGCTGCTCCGGGTGTATCATCGCGAGTGGCTCGTCCATGCACCGATCGTGCTTGCCGTGTGTGCCGTGGCTAGCAGCGCCTGGGTGCGGATGGATGGCAAGGTGTATGCCGACGTCGACGCCACCATCGTCATGGATCACCTGGTGCTGGCCGCCACCGACCTGGGCCTCGGCACCTGCTGGATCGCGGACTTTGACCCGCAGGCTGCCAGGCAGGTCCTGCACCTGCCCGACGGTGTCGAGCCCATCGCCTTGACGCCTCTGGGTTACGCCGCCGCCGAGCCCGGCACCAGGGTGCGCAAGCCCCTCTCCGATCTCGTGCGCTACGACCATTGGTGATCAACCCGCCTCATTGTACCACAAAAAGTTGACAATCGGCCCCTGTTGTGATACCTTGGGCGTGGACCCCGAGCGGGGAGCCGTGTGCGCCGCGCTGCGGGGAAAAAGCCGGCCGCGTGCAAAGCTGCACGTCCTCATTGTGCGTGGGTTGGCGGCAGTGGTGCCTTCAGAACCGTGGGATTCGCACCCCTCTGAAAGGATCGAAACCATGAAGACGAGACAGTTGGGCAATACGGGTCTCCAAGTTAGCCGTCTCGGGTTGGGCCTGTCGGAGCTTGGCTACCGCCTGTCGCGCACCGAGGAGCAAGCGGCCGCGCGTCTCCTCAACACGGCCCTCGATCTGGGCATCAACTTTTTCGACACGTCAGCCTGTTATGGTATCAGCGAGGAGCTGGTCGGCCGCACCGTGGCGAACCGGCGCGACGAGTACGTGCTCGCCACCAAGGCCGGCCACGTGACGGGTGACTATCAGGGCACACCGTGGACGTACGAGACGGTGCGCGACAGCGTCGACCGCAGTCTACGCCGGCTACAAACCGACCACCTCGACATCGTCCAGCTCCATTCGTGTGACGTTGACGTCCTCGAGCGCGGCGACGTGATCCGCGCACTGCTTGATGCCAGGCAAGCGGGCAAGACCTGGTTCGTCGGCTATAGCGGCGACAACGAGGCTGTGCTCTGGGCGGTCGAGCACGCCGATTACTTTGATACCATAGAGACGAGCTACAACCTCGTCGATCAAAAAGCGCGTGCCGAAATCCTGCCGGGTGCCGAGGAGCAGGGGCTGGGCATCATTGCCAAGCGCCCCATCGCCAACGGTGCCTGGGGCGCTGCCACCAGCCCGAGTGGCTACGCGGCCGAGTATCACCGCCGCTATCAGATCGTGTCGCAGAACGGACCCATTCCCGGCGCGCCCGCCGATCCGATCCTTCTCTCCCTCGGCTTTGCCCTGGCGAACGACCTGGTCGACACCGCCATCGTCGGCACCACCGACCTGGATCACCTGGAGCAGAACGTGCGCTGGGTAGAGCACGATTTGCCCATCGCGCGCGAGGCGGTTAGAGAGCTGGAGCGGCGCTTTGAAGAGTATGGCGCGCAGTGGGACCAGGAAACCTGACATCTTGGAGCTAAAGGAGAGCGTGATGACCAAGCTGCATCAACTGGCTGCCGTCGGCCAGTCGATCTGGTTAGATTACATTCGGCGCGATCTGTTCGATTCGGGGGAACTGGCCCGCCTGGTCGACCTGGGCCTGGGCGGCATGACCTCCAATCCGTCGATTTTCGACAAGGCGATCTCGAACAGTGGCGAGTACGACGAGACGCTGCGCGAGCTGGTGGTCGGCGGCAAAACGCCGCTCGAGATCTATGAGGCGCTGGCCCTGTCCGATATCCGCCGCGCAGCCGACATCCTGCGCCCCGTGTACGACGCCACCGGCGGGGTCGACGGGTACGTCAGTCTCGAAGTGCCGCCCGACCTGGCCCACGACTCCCAGGCGACGATCGCCGAGGCACACCGTCTCTTCCAGGCGGTAGCCCGGCCCAACGTATTCATCAAGGTGCCTGCTACCCCCGCCGGCATCCCCGCGATCGAGACCTTGATCGGCGAGGGGGTAAACGTCAACGTCACCCTCATGTTCTCTCTCGATCACTACGATCGCGTTGCCGAGGCGTACCTCCGCGGCCTGGAGAAACTGGCCGAGGCCGGGGGCGACCTGTCCCGGGTGGCTTCTGTCGCCTCCTTCTTTGTCAGCCGCGTCGACACGGCGGTAGACCGTGCCCTCAGAGAGGCGGGCGATGACGAGCTCCTCGGCAAGATAGGCATTGCCAATGCCAGGCTGGCCTACGAGCGCTTTCTGCACACCTTCTGTGGCCTCCGTTGGGCACGGTTGGTGGGGCGCGGGGCGCGCGCGCAGCGCCCGCTCTGGGCCAGCACCAGCACCAAGGACCCGGCCTACCCCGACACGATGTACGTCGACAACCTGATCGGCCCACACACCGTCAACACCCTACCCCCGGAGACCCTCGACGCACTCGTCGATCATGGCACAGTGGCTGTTACCCTCACCGAGGGCGTCGACGAGGCCCATGCCCAGGTGGCACGTCTCGCCGAGCTCGGCATCGACCTCGACGCGATCACCGAGCAGCTCCAGGACGAGGGGGTGCAAGCCTTTGCCCGCTCCTTCGACGCGCTGATCGACACCATTACACACCGGCGTGGCAACATCCTCGCCGAGCTCAGCCTGGGTGGATATGCCGGCCTGGTGCAGGAGGCGCTGGCGCGCATGCGAGCCGACCGGATCGTCGAGCGCATCTGGCAGCGTGATCATACGGTGTGGAAGCCCGAGCCGGACGAGATCGAGAACCGCCTCGGTTGGCTGTGCAGCCCCCAAGAGATGGAAGGCGCCATCGAGCGCCTGTGTGACCTCGCCGCCGAGGTGCGCGCCGCCGGTTACACCGACGTGCTCATTCTTGGCATGGGCGGCTCCAGCCTCGCCTCCGAGGTGTTTGCCACGCTGTTCGGCCACAACGCGGACGGATACCCCGATGTGAGGGTGCTCGATTCCACCGATCCGGGGGCCGTGCGCGCCCACTCTGAGCGCCTCGATCCGGAGCGCACGCTCTTTGTCGTCGCCACCAAGTCCGGCGGGACGGTAGAGACCTTCTCCTTCTTCAAATACTTTTACAACTGGATGGCCGCCGCCGTGGGCCAGGAAAACGCCGGCGCACACTTTATCGCCATCACCGACCCCGGCAGCGAGCTGGAGCGCCTGGCCGGTGAGCGCGGCTTTCGTTCCACCTTTCTGAACGATCCCGAGATCGGCGGGCGCTACTCTGCTCTTTCCTTCTTTGGGCTGGTGCCCGCCGCCCTCGCCGGGGTCGACGTGGCGCGCCTGCTTGCACGGGCGCGCGAGCAGGCCGAGTTGTGCGCCCCCCACCCGGCTTCGCCCCAGCCGGCCACGCCGGGCAACGAGACCGATTGTGCCTGGCTTGGTGCCGTGCTTGGTGTCCTCGCCCTCGCCGGCAGGGACAAGGTCACCGTCATCACCTCACCGCCTCTCGCCAGCCTGGGAGAGTGGATCGAGCAGTTGCTCGCCGAGAGCACCGGCAAGGAGGGCAAGGGGATCTTGCCCGTGATCGGAGAGCCTGTCGGGCCTCCGGCTGTCTATGGCGACGACCGCCTCTTTGTTTACCTGCGCCTCGACGGCGATGAAACGTATGACGAACGCGTCGAGGCCCTCGCCGTGGCCGGTCACCCGGTGGTCATTCTCCCGCTGCGCGACCGCTACGACGTGGGCGCGCACTTTTTCCTGTGGGAGATGGCGACGGCGATCGCCGGCGCGATCCTCGGCATCAACCCGTTCGACCAGCCAGACGTCGAATCGGCCAAGTTGATGGCCCGGCGGGCCGTGGCGGCCTATACCGATACCGGCGAGCTGCCGCCAGATCGACCCGAGCCTGTTTCGGCCGCCGCCCTCGCCCGGTTTCTCGCCACGGCGCAGGCAGGCGATTACGTCGCCATCCAGGCCTACCTCGAGCCCACGGCCGAGGTCGACGCCGCCCTGTCGGCGCTGCGCGAGTACGTGCGCAATCACCTCCGGCTGGCCACCACTGTAGGCTATGGGCCGCGCTTTCTCCACTCCACCGGCCAGCTCCACAAGGGTGACGCCGGCCGTGGCCTCTTTGTCCAGCTTACTGCCGATAGCTCCGAGCCCTTGCCGATCCCCGACGAGGCCGGCGCGCGTGGATCGTCGATCGACTTTGGTCTGCTCGAGATGGCCCAGGCGCTGGGCGATAAGCGAGCGCTGGAGGATGCCGGCCGGCGGGTCATCCGCTTTCACCTGGGCCAGGATCCTGCTGGCGAGTTGGCCCGGCTGGCCGAGGAGTTGGCCTGAAACATGCATCACCAGATTGGCAGAGCCGAGCCGGCAGTGATCGTCATCTTTGGCGCGTCAGGCGACCTGACGCAGCGCAAGCTCGTCCCCGCGCTCCACACCCTCAACTGCGACGGCCTGCTGCCCGCTCGCACGCGCCTCATCGGCGTGGCGCGCAGTGACTATACCGACGAGCAGTTCCGCGCGCACCTCTTTGAAGGCGTGCAAGAGTATGCACGCCAAAAGCCCGGCGTGTGCGAGCGCTGGCCCGAGTTCGAGGATCGCATCTCTTATCTCGAGGGCGACTATGACGACCCCGAGACGCATCGCCGCCTGGCTCAACGGCTGGGCGCCCTCGACGCGGCAGAAGGAACAGGTATCCGGGGCAACCGTCTCTTTTACCTGGCGGTGCCGCCCGTCGTTTATCCCAATGTGGCTACGTGCCTTGGAGAGGCCGGCCTCAACCGCAGCGATGGCTGGACGCGGATCATTGTCGAAAAGCCTTTCGGCCGCGACCTGGAGAGCGCTCGCGCGTTGAATGCGCGCCTGCACGCCGTGTTCGACGAGGACCAGATCTATCGTATCGACCACTACCTCGGCAAAGAGACGGTGCAGAACATCCTCACCTTCCGCTTTGCCAATGCCATCTGGGAGCCGATCTGGAACAGGAACTATGTCGCTCACGTCCAGATCACGGTTGCGGAGAGTGTGGGCGTGGGACGGCGCGCCGGCTACTATGATAAGGCCGGCGTGCTGCGCGACATGTTCCAGAACCACCTGCTGCAACTTCTCACTCTCACCGCTATGGAGCCGCCCATCGCCCTCGAGGCGCAGGCACTGCGCGACGAGAAGGTCAAAGTGCTGCGCGCGACCCGCTGTGAGGGCGTGTCGGTGCGCGCCCAGTACGAGGGCTACCGCGACGAGGAGGGCGTGGCCCCCGGTTCTGACACGGCCACGTACGGCGCTGTCGAGCTCTATGTCGACAACTGGCGCTGGCAGGGTGTGCCTTTCTACCTTCGCTCCGGCAAGCGCCTGGCAGCCAAGACGACCGAGATCGCCGTCGTGTTCCAGTCGGTGCCCCACCTCATGTTCCCCGTCCCCATCGCCGGTCGCCTCACGCCGAACGTCCTGTCGCTCTGCATCCAGCCCGACGAGGGAATTCATCTGCACTTTGAAGCCAAAGAGCCTGGCGCCGGCATGGAGACACGCTCTGTCGACATGGAGTTTCACTACGAAGAGGATTTTGGCACCGACGTCCTGCCCGAAGCCTACGAGCGGCTGCTTCTTGAAGCGATGCAGGGCGATGCATCCCTCTTTGCGCGTGCTGACGAGATCGAGCTGGCATGGGGGCTGGTCGACCCGCTCGTGCAAGCGTGGGCGGGGCCCGACGCGCCACCCCTGCAGCGCTACGAGCCGGGGAGCTGGGGACCCGTCACCGTTGGCACGCTCGCTCGGCAGGAAGTCAGTGGGTGGCATCTGAAGTGTGGACAAACAGGACACCGGCGACGGCGCGAGGAGAAAGCGTGACACAGAACGACCCGATGTGGCATGATCCCATGGAGCTTGAGCGCGTGGTTCTTTATGACGCCGCCGCGGTTGCCCACGAAGCCGCGCGCCGCTTTGTGTTGCAGGCACAGACAGCCGTCGATGCGCGTGAGCGCTTTGGCGTCGTTCTGTCGGGCGGCAGCACGCCCACCCTGCTCTACCGCCTGCTGGCGCAGCCACCCTACCGTGACCAGGTGCCGTGGCACGCGGTGCACGTCTTTTGGGCCGACGAGCGCTGCGTGCCGCCCGACGATCCCGACAGCAACTACCGTCTCGCTTGCGAGACCTTGCTTGATCACGTGCCCATCCTCCCCGAGAATGTGCACCGTCTGGAGGGTGAGCGCGACCCTGGCGCCGCCGCCCGCAGCTATGACCGCGCCCTGCAGGACTTTTACTGTGGCCCGCAGCCCCGCTTCGACCTGGTGCTCCTGGGCCTGGGCCACGACGGTCACACCGCCTCCCTTTTTCCGGGCTCGCCGGCGCTCGACGAGCGTGAGCAGCTCGTTGTCCCTACCCAGGCGGAATATGACGGCCGCCCTGCGTGCCGCCTGACGCTCACCCTGCCGGCTATCAATGCCGCGCGCTGTGTCATCTTTGTCGTCACGGGTGCCAACAAGGCCCCGATCGTGGCGGATCTCTTTCAAAATCGCCGCCACTCCCTGCCCGCCGGGCGCGTCGCCCCCACTGCGGGCGAGATAGCCTGGCTTCTGGACCGTGCCGCCGCTGCTTCCTGATATCACTGGTCAGGGCAATTGCTCCCGTCACCGCTCCCCGTGCTCGACGTTTTGTGTTATCACACCGGGAATATCATAAAAGGGTCGAAGGGTGAGCTTTTCCCGGCCACGCCGGCTTGCCGTCACGCTGCGGTGGTGATAGAATAGCACGGTCTGCAAGGAGGCATCGATGACCACAATCGCACTATCGACCGGTTCCCTCTACAACTATGGCACCGCCCGTGTATTCGAGCTGGCGGCCGGGGCGGGATTCGACGGCATCGAGCTGATGCTCGACGATCGGTGGGACATACGTCACCCTGCGTACGTGCGGCGGCTGATAGCCGAGACCGGCGTCCCCGTCACCACAGTGCACAATCCTTTCATGCCTTTCGTCTCCGCCTGGCCGCGCGACCCGGTGCAGCGCCTCGTGCGCTCCGCGGCACTCGCCCGCGAGCTGGATGCCCGCGTCGTGGTCGCCCACCTGCCCCTGAGCATATGCCTCCTGCGTGTCGAGTTCTTTGGGGTCGACCGCAAGTCGCTGATGGTGCCCCTGCCGTGGCGGGTGGAGCGCGGCTACCGGCGCTTTCTGCTGGAGGATCTGGCCGCGTTCGAGGCGGAACACGGGGTAGTGGTCGGCGTGGAGAACATGCCGGCCAAACAGTGGCTCGGGCGCGCGTGGCACCTGTACCAGCTCAACAACCTGGACGTCCTGTCGAGCTTGCCCCACCTCACTCTCGACACCACCCACGTGGGCACGTGGGGCGTCGACTTGCTCGCCGTTTACGAGCGCCTCAAGGCGCGCATCGTCCACGTCCACCTGTCGGACTTTGACGGCCAGGAGCACCGGAGGCCGGACACAGGTCATCTGCCGCTGGGGGAACTGCTGCGCGCAATGGCGCGGGATGGTTACGAGGGAACGGTGACGTTGGAGCTGGGGCCTGATGTGCTGGAGGCGGAGGATGAGGGGAAGGTGCGGGCGCACTTGCGGCGCGCGGTCGACTTTTGTCGGAGACAGCTCGCCTCGTAAGAGACTACAAGCTGCTGCTATAAGGTATACCTCTGGACGTGCGGCACACGGTCAAAGTCAGAATCGTGGCTCACGAGCTGAAAGCAATTGGACTTTTGCATTGCCGACAGGTGCAGGGCATCTCGCGGGCGAATGTGATACAAGCTCATCTTCGGGATATTGAGCCCGAGCACAGCCGCCCGGCAGCTGGTCCGAGAGCCCGCTTGTAGTGCGCGCTTTAGCGCGTTCCTCTGCCGCCACAGCGACCACTACCAACCGCCGAGTGTCTCTCCGACAGGCTCTAGCGAGCCAATTCACTCGCGACGACCCCTTCCACCATCCGCCGCACCGCGTCGATCTCGTCCTGGTTGACCGTGTGCCCCATGCCCGGATAGAGCCGCATGGTGACATCCGCCCCCAAACGTCGCAGGACATCGGCCGTCTCGACGACCCGCGCCCGTGGGATGTGCGGATCGACGTCGCTGCAGCCAAGAAAGACCGGCGTGCCCGTCAGTGTGCCCTGGTAATCACGCGGCGTGCCGTCGGGGCCGATCAGCCCACCACTCAGCCCGCACAGCCCGCCATAACGCCGGGCGTGGCGTGCGGCGAACTCGAGGGCCAGGCAGGCACCCTGTGAAAAGCCGAGCAGGATCGTCCGCTCCTGCGGGATGCCTGCCGAGGTCACCCGCTCTACGAGAGAGGCGACCAGGTCGAGCGCAGACGACAGGTACGGCTCGTTCTGGTCGACGGGCGCCAGAAAGCTAAAGGGGTACCAGGAGTTGTCCACCGCCTGTGGCGCCAGGTACGCCACGTCGGGATGGTCCAGTTCATCCGCCAGCGTGAGAATGTCTCCCGCGCTCCCCCCGCGCCCGTGCAGCAGCACCATCGCCGCCCGGGCGCGCTCGAGCGGCTGTCCGGCCGTCAGCACCGGCCGGCCCTGGTGTACCCCGGCGGCCTGCCTCTCGCTTTCAGGCACGGACCAGCACGCGCGGCAGGTCGAGCTGCGGCAGCACCATCTCAATCTCGGAGCGCCGCGGCTCCAGCCACGGTGGCAACCTCAGCCCGGTTCCCAGTTCGTCCGGTGATTCGTCGAGCGTAAAGCCGGGTGGATCGGTGGCGATTTCAAAGAGGATGCCGCCCGGCTCCCGGAAATAGATGGAGCGAAAGTATTGGCGCTCGACCACCTGGGTCACGTGCAGATCCAGCTCGGCGATCTCTTGCCGCCACGCCTGCTGCGTCACGTCGTCCGGTGTGCGCCAGGCGACGTGGTGCACCGCACCCACGCCATCCACCCCCCTCTCCCAATCGGGCAGGTGGTAGAGGTCTACGAGGATTCCCGGCCCATCACCGTCGGCACGAAAGCGGTAGCGTGGCCCCTTGTCGGCGGATAGGTGCATGCCCAACGTCTCGGTCAGGAGGGCCGTCGTCGGCTCCGGGTCGTTCTCCCACAGGGTCACGCTGTGAAACCCGCGGATCGCGTTCGCGGGCGCGACGGGGCCACCCTCCCACGGTGCGACTTCTTCCGCGTGCGGGTGCGCGATCAGCTCCATCTGCATCCCATCTGGATCGAGAAATGGCAGTACCTCCTCGTCAAAGTCGAGCCGGAGCTGCCGGTCGCCGAGCGTCACGTCGAACCCCTCCAGGCGCGCCGCCCAGTAGTCGAGCGTGCCCTCGGGCACCAGGAACGAGACGGCACCGACCTGGCCCGCGCCACGCCGGCCGCGCCGTCCACCGGGCCAGGGGAAAAAGGTAAGGATCGTGCCGGGCCGCCCCTGCTCATCTCCATAATAAAGGTGATAGG
>DATHUZ010000446.1:0-3508 GCA_035461725.1 Anaerolineae bacterium | reverse complement strand
CAGGGTCTCTTGCCCGGCCTCGTCCGCGTCGGACAGGGGCTGGATCGTGAGCAGCACGTCCTTGTTTTCGGGCAGGTCCAGCTCTTCAGTTAAATACAGAACGCCTTTTTCATACACGGCGCGCGCGACGATAACCATGATCCGACTCCAGCGTGAATTGTAAACAGTATAGCACCGCCGCCTCAGCCTGTCAAGGCTCACGCGGTGGACAGAAAAGAAAATAGCCGAGTTCAAGATACAGAACGTGGAGGGTGGAATGTTCAAGCCGGTACCAAACCAGGTAGACTTGATCCAGCAGGAGCGTGAGGTGCTCGCCCTGTGGGAACGCACGGACGCGTTCCAGAAGCTCGCCGAACAGAACCAGGGCAACGAGCGCTTTTCCTTTATCGACGGGCCGATCACGGCCAACAACCCGATGGGTGCGCACCACGCCTGGGGCCGCACCTACAAGGACGTCTTTCAGCGCTTCAAGGCGATGCAGGGCTATGACCAGCGCTGGCAGAACGGCTTTGACTGCCAGGGCCTGTGGGTGGAGGTCGAGGTCGAAAAAGAGATGGGCTTTCGTACCAAGCGCGACATCGAGACCTATGGCCTCGCCCGCTTTGTGAACCTCTGCAAGCAACGCGTCCTCGAGTATGCCGCCGTGCAGACACAGCAGTCGATGCGTCTTGGCTACTGGATGGATTGGAACGACACTGACTTTTTGCGCGAGCTGAAACGCCTGATGGCCGAGGACCCCACCCGGGTGATCACCGTCGAGGGCCGGCAAGGACCGGTCACCGACACCGTCGAGATGATCGTCGGGCGCCTCGGTCTGCCCGAGCTGGGCGGCAGCTACTTTACCTTCAGCAACGAGAATAACTATAACATCTGGACCGCGCTCAAAAAGTGCCACGATCGCGGCTGGATCTACAAGGGCACCGACGTCATGCCCTGGTGCGCCCGCTGTGGCACCGGCATCAGCCAGCACGAGATCGTCACCGAGGGCTACCAGGAGCTGACGCATCCGAGCGTCTTTTTGCGCTTCCCACTGCGTCAGCGGCCGGGCGAAGCCCTGCTCGTGTGGACGACGACGCCCTGGACGCTGACGAGCAACGTGGCCGCGGCCGTCCAGCCCGAACTGCCCTACGTGCTCGTAGAGAACCGGGGGCATCGCTTCTGGCTCAGCCAGGGAGCGGTCGACAATGCGGTGCGCGGCGAGTACAAGGTGCTCGACCGCAAGCCGGGCACCGAGCTGGAGGGATGGCCTTACGACGGGCCGTTCGACGAGCTGCCGGCACAGCAAGAGGCGGGTGGGCCCGCGGCCCACCGGGTCATCCTCTGGCAGGAGGTCGGCGAAGCCGAGGGTACAGGCATCGTACACATCGCGCCCGGCGCAGGGGCCGAAGACTACCGGTTAGGGCGAGAATATGGCCTGCCTGCTATCGCCCCCCTGTCGGAGGATGGCATCTTTAAGCCGGGCTTTGACTGGCTGACCGGTGCCAGCGTGCACGACACCGCCCGCCCCATCTTTCAGAACCTGGAAGAGAAGGGGCTGCTCTACCGCGTCGAGGACTATACCCACCGCTATCCCGTCTGTTGGCGCTGCCAGCAAGAGCTCGTCTTTCGCCTGGTCGACGAGTGGTTCATCTTTATGGGCGAGCAGCTCGACAAGCCGTACGAAGAGGTGACGCAGGCGGAAAAGGACGCGAATCTGCGCTACCAGATCATGGACTCGGTGCAAGAAACGCGCTGGATCCCCGACTTTGGGTACGAGCGCGAGATGGATTGGCTGCGCAACATGCACGACTGGATGATCTCGAAAAAGCGCTACTGGGGCCTCGCCCTGCCGATCTGGGAGTGCGCCGAGTGCGGCTGGTTCGATGTGATCGGCAGCGAGCACGAGCTGCGCGAGCGCGCCGTCGAGGGCTGGGAGGCCTTTGAGGGACACCCGCCCCATCGCCCCTACGTCGACGCGGTCAAGATCCGCTGCGAGCAGTGCGGCGCCGTTGCCAGCCGCATCCCCGATGTGGGCAATCCCTGGCTCGACGCCGGCATCGTAGCCTATTCCACGCTTCAGTACCGCACCGACCGTGCTTACTGGGAAAAGTGGTTCCCTGCCGATCTGATCACGGAGAGCTTTCCGGGCCAGTTCCGCAACTGGTTCTACAGCATGCTCGCCATGAGCACGATCATGGAGCGCCGGGCGCCATTCAAGGTCGTTCAGACCTACGCCACCCTCTTTGCCGAGGACGGGCGTGCCATGCACAAGAGTTGGGGCAACTCGATCGAGTTCAACGACGCCGCCAATACCATGGGCGTCGACGTGATGCGCTGGATGTACTGCGCACACAAGCCCGAGACTAACCTGCTCTTTGGCTACCACCGTGCCGACGAGACGCGCCGCAGGGTCCTGCTGCCGCTCTGGAACGTCTACTCCTTCTTTGTCACCTACGCCAACCTGGATGGATGGAAGCCCGTGTCGGCCAACGAGCCAACCGGCCAACCGGCCAACCTTCCACCTCTCGACCGCTGGATCCTCGCCCGCCTCAACCAGGTGATCGCCCGCGTGACCACGGCGATGGAGGAGTACGATCCGTATGCCGCCACGCTGGTCATCGAGCCGCTGCTTGACGACCTGACCAACTGGTACGTGCGCCGCAGCCGGCGCCGTTTCTGGAAGAGCGAGCAGGATGCCGACAAGGACGCGGCCTATCGCACCCTTTACCACGTCCTCGTCACACTCGGCAAGCTGCTGGCACCTTTTATGCCTTTCGTCAGCGAGGCCATGTACCAGAACCTGGTCAGATCGGTGACGGAGGATGCGTGCGAGAGCGTTCACCACTGCGAGTGGCCCAGGATGGACGAATCATTCGTCGACGAGGAGCTGCTCGACAGGATGGCCCTGGCGATGCAGGTCGCCTCACTGGGCCGTGCCGCGCGCAGCGCGTCGAACGTCAAGCTGCGCCAGCCGCTGGCCCGCGCCCTGGTCTACACCCCTGGCGGGCGTGAGTTCGACCCTGCCCTGGCCGCCCTGGTCACGGATGAGCTAAACGTGCGCGAGGTCGAGTTCGTCGAGCGCGAGGCGGACCTGGTCGAATACGAGATCGGCCTCCTGCCCAACATGCTCGGCCGCAAGCACGGCCGCCGCTTCCCGCTCCTCCGCGCCGCGGTGGCCGAACGCGACGCGGGAAGCATGGCGCGCCGCTTCCAGGTCGGGCTGCCTGTCACCGTCGAGCTGACCGACGGCGAGCCGCCCGTAGAGCTGCTGCCGGAAGAGGTGGAGGTGCGCACCCACGGGCGCGAGGGGTTTGCCATGGCCGAGGAAAAGGGGATCGTCGTCGCCGTCGATGTCGAGATCACGCCCGAGCTGGCACGCGAAGGGCTGGCACGCGACCTCGTGCGCCGCATCCAAACCCTGCGCAAGGAAGCGGATTATCAGCTCGACGACCGGAGCGTCCTTTACTACGATGCTGGCGAGGAGCTGACGAGAGTCATCGACGAGTGGGCCGGCTACATCCGCGACGAG
>DATHUZ010000445.1:0-3110 GCA_035461725.1 Anaerolineae bacterium | reverse complement strand
GTGGGGTATAACTTGAGGTACATTTTCACACCACGGGGTGGCAGATGACTCCGCCACCCCGTCGTGTCGTCCACAGCCAAGTCGGCGCCCGCGACATCTCTGCGGCTGGCTAGTCATGCGCTTCAACCATCGTGACAAAGTCACCGTGCCAACCGTGGTACCATACGTCACCACTGCCGCCATGCACGCTCAGCATACCCGCGATCTCGCCATCCTCGAGAAAGTGAAGCGTGTAGTAGCCGTAGAACGGATCCGCTTCCCCTGCCGCAGCGCCCGGCATGTCGGCATCGAGCCAGCGCTGCGCCACGTCTTGCGCCTCTTCAGGTGACAGCGCCATTTCGCCGCTCCCGTACGCACCCGCGCCGTAGCCACCCATCATGCCCATCATGCCACCACGCCCGCCCATCATGCCATATTCGGCGTTCCACATCATGTTCGGGCCGGGCTCCGGTCCTATCAAGCCGCTGTCCTTGTCCAACAGCAGCTCCATGGCGCCGATCCCTGTGTCCTGCTCTGCAGCGATGGCATAGTAATTGCGCTCGAACTCCATCACCTCGGTGATTTCGAGATTAGGGTAGCCGAGATCGTCCACGTATACCCCAAAGGCGTCCGCTGCTTCGTCGAGTGAACTCACGTCGCCTTGCGCGGGCGCACGATACGCACAATCCGCGCCGCCCATCATCCCGTAGCCCATCATGCCCGGCCCCATCCTCTCATAGCCGGGGCCGTAGCCCATCATGCCGCGACCTCGTCCATACTCGTCTGTGTCATAGCCCATCATGCCATAGCCAGGGGCGTCGCCCATCATCCCATAGCCCCACTCGTCGTCGTCGGCATCATAGCCCATCATGCCGCGACCGTACCACGCCCCGTCATCGGCCGCTCGTGCCCGGGTCCAGACGGCGCCTGCCGCGAACCCGGCCACCATCAACACGACTGTCAACCCCAGCAACACCACCGTCCCCAACGCAATCACCGCTGTCTTGCTCATGTTCTTCTCTCCTTTACCCACGTCTAGCGCCACTCCCGGCTTTGGAAGAGCGTGTCCTTCATCAATGCGTATTCTTCCCGGCTGATCTCGCCGCGTGCGTATCGCCGGTCAAGGATCTCGTTCGCATCCCCGTCCTCACGCGCCATCTGCCGGCCTGTCGCGCCGAGACGAGGGAACAACGCCTGCACCAACCACACAGCCAGCCCGATCAGCACAGCCCAGATAAGCACCATCCACACCATACCGAACATCATCCGTCACCTCTTGCCTCTAGCTCCGCAGTGTCTCGCGGATGCGCTCAAATTCCTCGCGGTCGATCTCGCCGCGCGCATAGCGCTGCCGCGCAATGTCCAGCGGCCTGTCCGCCGGCTGCGCCTCGCTTCGCCCTTGCCGGGCCAGGCCGCTCAGGAGCCACACGCCGCCGCCGAGGACGACGGCCCAGAAGACGAGCATCCAGATGCCCCCGCCGAATGTCTGCATGCCGCCCAAGCTGTGCATCCCCCACGGAAAGCCGTAACCACCCATCATCCCATAGCCGTTCTGGCTCCCCAGCCAGACGACTGCCAACAGACCTACCAGCAGCAGCGCGACGACGCCTGCTGCGACACCGATCACAATACTCCGTGACTTCATGGTATAGACCTCCCTATGTCCTTATCGCCGTGCAGTACACGTGACTGCACACCATCGAACTCTCACTGTCTATAGTATAGCAGGGTGGTTTGAAGATACGATAAAGCGCGTGTAAAGGTTTGGTTAAGAAAATGGGCGGCGCCCTGTGTAAGCGCCGCCGGTGGGGACCCAGGCTCAAGCGATCGGCAAGGTAAATGTGAAGGTGCTGCCCCTGCCTGGCCCGGGGCTCGCTGCCCGGATCTCGCCCCCGTGCGCCTCAACCAGGTGCCGGGCGATGGTCAGGCCGATGCCGCTGCCGCCGCCCGCGCGCGAGCGCGACTTGTCGACGCGGTAAAAGCGCTCAAAGACGTGGGGCAGGTGCTCGGCGGGGATGCCGATGCCCGTGTCCTCCACGACGACACGCACGCGGCCGGCGTCGAGCCGCGCCGCCACGCGCACGGTCCCATCCGGCGGTGTGTACTGCAGGGCGTTGCCCATCAGGTTGAGGAACACCTGACCGATGCGGTCCTCGTCCACCAGGACGGAGGGCAGGTCGACGGCGATGTCCGTCTCCAGCCCGACACCCTTTTCCTCGAACTGCCGCGCCAGGCGGTCGACGGCGACGCCTACCAGGCGCGACACGGGCACGGGATGCCTGTCCAGGTCAAAAGCGCCCGCCTCCACGCGGCTCAACTCCTGTAGGTCGCGCACGAGGCGCTGCAAGCGGTCGGCCTCGCTGTAGACCTGCTGGAAGGTAGCCGTGTCGGCCGGCAGCACGCCGTCGATCAGCCCCTCCATATAGCCCTTGATAGACGTCAGCGGCGTGCGCAGCTCGTGGGCCACGGTGCCGATCAGGTCGCGGCGCACCGCTTCGATCTGCTCGAGCTGTGCGGCCATCTGGTTAAAGCTCAACGCCAGTTGGCCCAGCTCGTCCAGATCTTCCAGATCGCCGCCACCCGGCACACCGACGCGCTCTTGGTAATGACCGGCGGCGATGCGCTGGCTCGCAGCCCGCATCTCTTGCACAGGCAGCACCACGCGCCGGCTGACAAACAGGCTCAAGACCAACGCGGCAGCAAAAGCCGCCGAGCCGGCGACAAGGAGGGCCTCTGTGACGGCGTTGCGAAAGCTTTGAAAAAAGTCGAGCTCTAGCATTCGCGACATGCCCCCCATCATGTCGCTCATGGCGACCATGTGTCGCTCGAAGGCATTCGGTACCGCAAGCTCGGCCGTTGTCGCCAGCACTGCGACCCCGACGACGATGACGGCCAGATAGGACAGAAATAGCTTCAGGCTCAGGTGCCGGCGCAGGTAGCCCATCCTCACATCTCCTCATCTTCGAACCGGTATCCGACGCCGCGCACCGTCGCGATTAAATCCTCATCGCCCAGTTTTTGCCGGATGTGCCCGACGTGCACGTCGACCACCCGATCCTCTCCGTAAAAGTCATAGCCCCACACCTGCTGCAGAATTTGCTCGCGACTGAGGACAAGGCCCGCGTGCTCCG
>DATHUZ010000444.1:0-7838 GCA_035461725.1 Anaerolineae bacterium | reverse complement strand
GCCTGCAGCGATTGCAACACGCGCGGCTGCGATATTTGTTTCTCGTTTTTCAATTTCTGCCGCATCGTGCAACGTTCCCACAGGTTGGGCTACGGCTGTTGCAGGATCGGAAACAAACCGGGTTTTTCCGTCGCAGTGCAGTAGCGTACTTCCTGAGGGAGACGTGGGCAACGCGAGCAACCGTCTTTGGCAAGCAAAAACCCGGTTTGTCGCCTCTGTCACAAGCGACAATGCAACAACCGTGCAGGTTGGGCGTAAAGGAGTTGACGGTGCGTGGTGGGTGTGGTATGATACACCCGTTGGCTGTGAGGGGAGGGGGAAGGTGATCAAGCTGGTGCTGCAGGTGGTGGGCGCCTTGATTTGAGGCGCGATCGTGGGCGCCGTGGGCGCCTGGCTGTTCGACTGGGGGACGGCGACGACGATCCTGGTCGGGGCGGGCATGTTCCTGCTGCTCATGGGGATGAACGCGATCCAGGCGTGGCGCGCCGCGCATGCCTGAGAGAGGAGGAGACCTTTGACTCGACTGGTTATCAGTTTATTGATCAACGCTATCGCCCTGGCGGTGGCGGCGTACGTGATCGACGGCATCGAGATCGTGGGCGAGCCGACCTGGGCGGTGGTGGCCGTCGTGGCCGTCATTTTCGGCGTGGTAAATACCCTGATCCGGCCGCTGGTCAAGCTTCTGACGTGCCTGATCAACGTCTTTACGCTCGGGCTCTTTACGCTGGTCATCAATGCCCTGATGCTGCTGCTGACGGGCTGGATCGCCGTGCAGCTCGACGTCGGGTTCCTGGTCGACGGGTTTGTCCCGGCGTTTCTGGGCGCGCTGCTCATCAGCGTGGTCAGCTTTGTCCTGAGCCTGATCCTGCGCGAGCCGGACGACAAGCGCCGCAAGCGCAAGCCACAGCCCCAGACGCGCCGCGACAGGTGGTAGTCGTTCTTGTGAACAAGTAGGCCCTCCCCAGGGGAATGGGGAGGGCCTTTTGGCATGGCGGGCGAGCCGAGCCAGGAACAACGGTTCTGAGCGCCGCCGGGAGCGCGCTACTTTTGCTTGCGCCTCCGCTGGCGATAGCCCGAGGCGAAGGTGTAGAGGGGCAGCAGCAGCGGCTCGACGGCGCTGGTGAGCCGCACGCGCGTGCTCCAGAGGGCGGTGCGCACCTGGGAGACGGGCCTTGTCAGCCGGTCGCGCACAGGCCAGCCGGCGGCAGGGATGGCGGCCGGCTCCTGCGGCTCCCAGTGGAAGGCGGCGGCGGCCCACGTCAGGCCGGCACCAAAGCCGACGAACACGATCCGGTCCCCCGCCTGCAGCCGTCCCTGGTCGATGGCCTCGACCAGGGCGATGGGGATCGAGGCGGCCGAGGTGTTGCCATAGCGCTCGATGTTGACCATGACCTTTTCGGGAGGCAGGCGCAACCGCCGCCTGGCGAGCTCGAGGATCCGGTCGTTGGCCTGGTGGGGGATGATCAAGGCGACGTCGTCGGGGGTCAGGCCCGCCTCGGACACGACGTGGGTCACCGAGTCGGCGAGGACACGCGACGCGAACTTGAAAACGCGCTGCCCATCCATGCGCAGGTAGTTGAGCCGCTGGTCGATCACCTCCTGGCTGGCAGGGTGCACGCCGCCACAGCCGGGATAGATGAGCGCGTCATAGTCGCTGCCATCAGAGCCGAGCTGGAACGAGAGCAGGCCGGTGGGCTGGTCGCTCGCCTCGAGAACGACGGCGCCGGCGCCGTCGCCAAAGAGGACGCAGGTGTTGCGGTCGGTCCAGTCGATGCCCATCGAAAGCTGCTCCGAGCCGATCACCAGGGCGTTGCGGTAGCTGCCGGCCTGGATGAACTGGCAGGCGGTGACGAGGGCATACACCCACCCAGTGCAGCCCGCGCCGAGGTTAAAAGCGGCGGCGCGGCCGGCGCCGAGCTGGTCCTGGACCATGCTGGCCGTGGCCGGCAGGAGATAATCGGGCGTGGACGTGGCGACGATGATCAGGTCGAGCTCGGATGCGGGCAGTTGTGCCACCTGGAGTGCCTGGCGCGCCGAAGCGAGCGACATCGTGCAGCACGTTTCGCCCGGTGCAGCGATGTGCCGCTCGCGAATGCCGGTGCGTGTCCGGATCCATTCATCACTGGTATCGACCATCTTTTCGAGGTCAAAGTTGGTCAGCACCCGCCTGGGCACGTACTTGCCCCAGCCGGTCAAGCGCGCGTACCTTGTCATAGCGTCCTTCCTCCTCTGTGAGTTTCCCAAAATTCCCAAAAAATGTCCAAAAAAAAGTGACCTCGCGCCTAGCCTGCGGCCACGTTCCCGGCACGCCGGCGCAGCAGCACGGCGATGACGACGCCGATTACGGACGCCACCGAGCCGAGCCCGAGCGCCGCGCCGATGACGAGGCCGCGCCGGTGCTGCTGGAGCAGTCCAACCTCGGGCATTTCGCGCCGGCCCTGGGCGGTCAGAATGAGCTCACCATGCAGCCGGCGTCGAAAGTGTGGCTCAGGCTCAACGGGCGCCAGGATCGCGTGCAGGTGATCGGCGAGCGTCAAGAGGCTGTGTACCTGCTCGTGCCTGGTGGAGGCGGGTAGACCTCCGGCCTCTTGTCTCGAAAGTCCGAGCAGATGATCGGTATAGACGGTCAACAAGTCTGCTTCTTGCTTGCGCTTCATGCCCCCCTCCTTTGGGCACCTTCACACTCGATACGCCACCAGGCCCAACGTGCCCGGTCCAAAGTGGACCACCAGGGAGGTGGTCAGGTTCACCAGGAACGATTCGCGGCAGACAAAGTGACGAGCCGCCTGTTCCATCAGGGCCTGTCCCTCGTCGGGTGCATCGGCGTGGACCACGGCCAGGTTGACCGGGTCGGAACCGACCTCGTCGGAGACGATCTTGATCAGACGGCTGATGGCGCGGCTCTGGCTGCGGACCTTTTCCACGGCATCGATCAGGCCGTCCTCGAGCCGGACGATCGGCTTGATGTTGAGCAGCGAGGCCAGGCTGCCCTGCAGGCGGCCCACCCGCCCGCTCATCTGTGCAAAACGCAGATCCTTGATGCTGAGCACCAGGTTCATCCGCTCGCGGATGATGGCCAGGCGCGCCAGAATATCGTTCACGCTCGCGCCGGCCCGCGCCATACGCGACGCCTCCAGGGCCATAAAGCCCAACCCGGCAGACCCACAGGCGCTGTCGAAGGGGTGGACGCGTACCTGGCCGGCGACCATCTCGCGCGCCAGCTCGGCCGACTGGTAGGTGCCGCTCAGCTTGGCGGTGACGTGGAGCGAGAGGATGTCGCCGGCCCCCTGGGCGGCAAGACGGCGATAGTGCTCTTCGAACTGGCCCGACGAAGGCTGGGAGGTGGTAGGCAGCAGACCCAGATCGTCGATCTTGGCATAGAATGTCTCCCTGTCGATATCGATGCCATCGCGATAGGTTTCGGTGCCGAACTGGATGTTGATCGGCACCACGCTGATATCATTTTCTTCAAAGTGACCTGGCGGCAGGTCACAAGTCGAATCGGTCACGATTTTGATCATCGGTTCGACGTTTCCCTTTCTGGGCCCGCTTCAGAGCGCCTGATCGCCTTCCGGCAGCTCTCCACGGAGCGCGACGAGGGTGCGATGGTAGAGCGACTTGATGGCCCCCTCGCTGCGGCCCATGATCTGGCCAATGTCGGCGTTCGGCAGCCGCTCCACGAACTTGAGCAGCAGGAGCTGCTGGCGATCGGCCGGCAGGCGGCGGATGGCAGCGCGCAGTGTCTCGTGTCGCTCCTCGCGCACCGTCTGCTCGAACGGCCCACGCTCACCCTCGCTCTGTACCACCGCCAGGCGGTCGAGCGTCACGACGTTGCGCCGGCTCCGGTCGCGATGCCAGTTGGCGACCAGGTTGTGGGCGATGCGGTACAACCAGGACGAAAAGGGTGCGCCGCGATCGACATAGCGCGGGATGTGGTTGAGGGCCTGGAAGAAAACCCTGGCCGTCAGGTCCTCGGCATCGTGATGGCTGCCCGTGCGATAGTAGACATAGTTATAGATTTTGTCAACGTACCGCTCGTAGAGAAGGCCGAATGCCTGTGGATCGGTTTAGGCCTGCTCGACCAGCGTTGCTTCATCTTCAATTGGATCTTGCACCGGTCTGACCTCTCCAGCGCCGGCGCATCTCGCACAATAGAAACACCAGCCAGCGCGAATGGTTGCGGGGTAGTATAGCAAATCCCGGGGAATGTGACAAATAGCAGTAGGGCGGGGCCGGGGAGATTGCTTCGGCCCAAACGGCGGGCCTCGCAATGACAGGGGGGGCGGCGGTGGGGCGGGGCCGGCCGGTCTTGCCTGTTTGTGGCTGGTGGGGTATAATGGCAGGAGCGACGTGGCGAGGAGGAACCGAGACGAGTGGACGTGGAACCCGATCTGGAACTGCAGGTGGCCGTGGCCAAGGTGGGCAAGTACGCGGTCAGTGAGAGTGGCGACACGGTCGAGCTGATCGAGCGTCCACACGGCGGCCTATCGCTGGTGCTGGTCGACGGACAGCGGAGTGGGCGCTCGGCCAAGGCGATCAGCAACATCGTGGCGCGCAAGGCGGTGTCGCTGCTGGCCGACGGTGTGCGCGACGGCGCCGCGGCGCGTGCCGCGCACGACTATTTGCGCACCCTGCGCACCGGCCAGGTGTCGGCCACGCTCAACATCGTGTCTGTGGATCTGGGCACGCGGACGATCGTGGTGTCGCGCAACAGCCACTGCCCGGTCCTCGTCGTGACGGGTGCCGGGCGGGCGCTGTGCGTGCTCGACGAGCCGAGTGAGGCGATCGGCATCCACAGCCGCACCCGGCCCGTGATTGCCGAGCTGCCCATCGAGCGACATCTGCACGTGGTGGTGTATACGGATGGGGTGCTGAACGCGGGGGCGCGCTATGGCAACAAGCTCGACGTGGTCGAGCTGGTGAACGCGCACCTGGATGCGTGTGACGAAGAGACGTGCGCGCGCTGCCTGGCCGACCGGCTGCTGGCGGCCGCGGTCGACCTGGACGAGGGCCGGCCCGGTGACGACATCAGTGTGGCGGTGTTTTCGGTGGTGCCCCGTCGCCAGGGCGACCAGGTGAGGCGCCTGTCGGTGCGGTTTCCGATATGAGCGCGGCACACGCGAGGCGGAGGCGCTATCCGTGGCGACGCTACCTGCTGGCGCAGTGGCGCGACGTGCGCGTGCTCACCCGCCAGTTCTCGATCCCGCTCGTTTTGCTCACCGCGAGCGTGCTCCTGGGGGGCCTCTTTTTCAACCTGCTGTACACCAATGCCGAGTTTCACGACCTGAGCTACGTCGAGGCGGTGTATGCCATTTACAGCATGATCTTTTTCGGCGAAAGTGTGCCGTTTCCGTCAGAATGGTACCTCCAGATCTTTTATTTCATCATGCCGATCATCGGGCTGGGATTGATCGCACAGGGTGTGATCCAGTTCGGCGTGATGCTGTTCAATAAATCGGCCAGAGAGGGTGAGTGGCAGGTGGCGATTGCATCAACGTACCGGGATCATATTGTGGTGGCAGGGATCGGGCGGCTGGGATACCGGATCGTGCGCGAGCTGCTCGACTTTGGCGAAGACGTGGTCGGGATCGAGATCGACCCCCAGTGTGAGTTTGTGGCGCGCGTGACGGGCGAGCACGTGCCGGTCCTCTTTGGCAACGCGGCGCGGCTCGACGTGCTCAGGCAGGCCGGGGTGGAGCGCGCGGTGTCGATCGTCCCATGCACCGAGAACGACCTGACCAACCTGGAGATCGCCCTGGTGGCGCGCGAGCTCAAGCCGGATATCCACGTGGTGCTGCGCATGTTCGACCACGACATGGCGCAGAAGGTGGCGCGCGGGTTCAATATCCAGACCGCGTTCAGCACCTCGGCGCTGGCCGCGCCGGCCTTTGCACGGGCGGCCACACGCGCCGACATCAGCCACGCGTTTTACGTGGGCGACGAGCTGCTGAATGTGAGCGAGATGACGGTGCGGCCCGGCTCGACGCTGGTGGGGAGCGGGGTGTGTGACCTCGAAAAAGAGCTCGACTTTTCGATCATTCTACACGCCCGGGATGGCAACATCGACCTCCACCCGGCGCCCGACACCGTGCTGCAGGCCGGTGACCGGCTGTGCGTCTTTGCCTCGCTCGACGTCCTCAACCGTCTCACGCAGTTGAATCGCACGGGCGGAATCTAGGCGTGGAGGCAGGGTGCGCGTCAAGGTGGTGGGGCCGTGCGCCGCGGGTAAGAGTGTGCTGGCCAGGGGGCTGCGCTCGCTCGGCTACGACGCGGCTTCGGCTGCGCAGGACCATTCGTATGTGCCCGACATGTGGCGGCGCATCAACCCACCCGACGTACTGATCTATCTCGACGTGACGCTGCAGAGCGCGCGCGAGCGCGGGCGGCGCAGCGGCATGGGCTGGGACCAGGCGTATCTCGACGCCCAACACCACCGGCTGCGAGATGCCCGGGCACACTGCGACCTCTACCTGCCGACAGATGGGTTGAGCGAGCAGGAAGTGTTGGAGCTCGTTTACGCCTTTTTGCGCGAGCTGGAAGCGGGGGGGCGAGATGGAGAGTGAGGCCGACCGGCGTGTGACCGGCATCGTCGCCGCACTCCTGTCTACACTGTTGGCCGGCACCGCCCCGATCCTGGGCAAGCTCGCCTACCAGGCCGGGGTGGGGGCGACGACGCTGGTGGCGGTGCGCACCCTCGTCGCCGCGGGCCTGCTCTGGCTGGTCTACCTCCTCTTCTTTCGGCGGGTGCTGGCCATCGATCGCGACAACCTGCTGGGCTGCATCGGCATGGGCCTGGCCAATGGCATTGGCTCACTGCTCTACTACAGCGGCTTGACCCGCGTCGACGCCTCGCTGGCCCACCTTCTCTACTCGATGTATCCGGTGTGGGTGTTTATTTTTTTGTCGGCGGCAGGGCACCCGATTTCACGCCTGGCCATCTTGCGCCTCGGACTGGCCGTCGTCAGCGTCGTGCTCCTCACCTGGCAGGGTGCCGGGTTGGTGGAGCCACTCGGGGTGACATTGATGATCGGGGCCGGGGCGCTGTACGGGTTTCACCTGGTGCTTGGGCAGTGGACGCTGGCGGACGTCGATTCGAGGACGGTGACGCTCTATGTGCTCACGACCATGGCCCTGGTGGTGAGCGTGCCGTTCGCCGCGCAGGGGTTCGCGCCCAAACCGATCCCGTCAGACGGCTGGACGGCCATCCTGCTGCTGGCCCTCTTTCCCACGGCGCTGGCGCGCCTGCTCGTCTTTTTCGGATTGCGCCGCCTGGGCGGTGTGCAAACGGCGCTGCTCGGCATCGCCGAGCCGCTGGTGGCCGTAGCGCTCGCATTTCTGTTCCTCGGCGAGCGCTTTACGACGCAGCAGTGGGCGGGTGCGGCTCTGTTTGCGGTCAGCGTGCTGTTGATCCGGCGTGACACGGGGATGCAGTTGGCCGACGAGCACGACTGGTGGGAGAGCCTCTTTCCTGAGGACGCGGCGTAAAGCGGGATCGAAGCCTGGGCGGCAGGGCGCACAGCCGTGCGCCCCTACAGTTTACACAAGTTGTGCGTGGCACGGTTGGATGGTATAATGCCCCCCCGTGAGTAGCTGGCGAGATCATCCCTTTCATGCCCTGCTGTTATTGACCGAAAAGCCGGCCGGCTGGCCGGCTCCGGTGGTGTGGCTGCTGCCGGTGGCGCTGGCCGCAGCGGTGGGCATGGCGGGGAACTGGGGGATGGCCGCCGGCCTGCTCTTGCTGGGCCTGGCCGACTGGGCGCTGCTGGCCAGCCTGCCGCGCTGCAAGCTCTCCTTTGGCCCGTGGCAGCCACCGTTTCTCGCGTTGAGCCTGGTGCGTG
>DATHUZ010000443.1:0-2622 GCA_035461725.1 Anaerolineae bacterium | reverse complement strand
GCAGGTGGCAGATGACGGCTGTGGGCTGCCGCCCGGTGGAGCCGGGGAGGAGCAGAGCCTCGGCCTGCAGGGGATGCGCGAGCGCGCCGAGCTCATGGACGCGACGCTCGTCGTGGCCGACCGGCCCGGCGGTGGTGCCGTGGTGACGCTGTCTAAGGGGGCCAGCTCGTGATCCGCGTCCTGATCTGCGATGACCAATGGATCGTGTGCGAGGGGCTGGAGGCGATCCTCGATGCCGACGCCGAGATCGAGGTGGTGGGCGTCGCCTACGATGGCGTCGAGGCGCTGAACAAGATTCCGGGCACGAGACCCGACGTCGTCCTGATGGATCTGAAAATGCCGGGCATGAACGGAATCCAGGCAACACAGCGCATCCGGCGCGAGTACCCCGACGTCAAGGTCCTGGTGCTGACGACGTACGGTGCCGACGAGTGGGTGCTCGACGCGATTCGCAGCGGCGCGGCCGGCTACCTGCTCAAGGGGACACCGCGCGATCAGCTCGTGGCCGCGGTCAAGGGCACAGCGCGCGGCGCCACGCACGTCGATCCTGCCGTCGCCGGCACCCTCTTTGCGCGCGTCGCGCGCCAGCCCATGTCCGAGCCGGGCCTCACCATCGGCCACGAGCTGAACGAGCGGGAGCTCGACGTGCTGCGCCTGCTCGCCCGCGGCCTGACGAACGGCCAGATTGCCGCGCGTCTCTACCTGTCAGAGGGCACCGTGCGCAACTATGTCAGCTCGATCCTGGCCAAGCTCGACGTAGAGGACCGTACCCAGGCGGCGGTGCTGGCGCTGCGCGCGGGGGTCGTCGACCTGGGCGAGTTGTAAATAGCCGGAAGATTGGAAGACTGGAAGGCTGGAGCCGCACAGCGTATGGCCACCTTCCAGTCTTCCAACCTTCCAGCCTTCCCAAAGGAGCCGGCATGGACTTGAAGGAACGCGCAATATCGTGGCTGGCCGAGCACGACGTCGACGCCTACCTGGTCGGCGGCGTGGTGCGCGATCGCCTGCTGGGGCGACCCACGTATGACCTCGACCTGGTCGTCGACGGTGACGGCCTTGCTGTCGCGCGCAAGCTTGCCAACCATTTTGCGGGGGCCTACTACCCCCTCGACACCGAACGCCTGGTGGGCCGTGCCGTCCTCCTCGACGATGAGCGGGGTGAGCTCATGGTCGACGTGGCGAGCCTGCGCGGCCGTGACCTTGCTACGGATCTGGCCGACCGCGACTTTACGATCAACGCCATGGCCGCGCCTGTTGCCGATCCCGACCGGGTGATCGATCCCCACGGCGGTATGGGTGACCTCAGGGCGCGCACGATCCGCCCCGTGTCCGATCACAGCATCCGAAGCGATCCGCTGCGCGCGCTGCGTGCCGTCCGGCTGGCGGCGAGCCTCGACTTTGCCCTTGCCGGCGAGGCCCTGTCGCTGATGCGCCGCGACGGCCCGGCCGTCGCCAACGTGTCGGGTGAGCGCGTCCGTGATGAGCTGGCGAAACTGCTCTGCCGGCCATTTGCTGCCCGCTGGCTGCGCTTGCTTGACGATCTCGACCTGCTGACCGTCCTCTTGCCCGAGCTGGAAGCCGCCCGCGGCGAGACTCAGCCACAGCCCCACCACCTCGACGTGCTCGACCACTCCCTCGCCATCGTGGCCACGCTCGAGTCGATCGTTCAGGTGATCGGGCTCCCGTCCGGCGTTGCAGGCGACGAGCGACAGGAAGCCGTCGACTCCGCCCCGTCCCCAAGTTCCAATATCGAATATCGAATATCCGGTCCCGACCTTGACGCGCTGGCACCCTTTGCCGATCGGATCCGCGCCCACCTGGGCGAAGAGCTGGGTCACGAGCGTCCGCGCCTGGTTACGCTCAAGCTGGCGGCGCTGCTGCACGACGTGGGCAAGCCGGCGCGCAAGAGCGTGGAAGAGAGTGGGCGCATCCGCTTCTTGGGGCACGAACAGGTGAGCGCCCGGGTGGTGGCCGACGTCTTGCAGCGGCTGCGCTTCAGCCGGCCCGAGGTACGTGCGGGCGAGACGATCGCCCGCCATCACATGCGCCCGCTCCTCCTGGCCGGCCAGAAGAGCGTGTCGTCGCGCGCCGTCTATCGCTTCTTTCGCGACACCGGAGAGAATGGGGTGGACATCGTGCTTCACGCGCTGGCCGACCAGCGCGCCACCTACGCGCCCGGCACCCACGGCGAGGAGTGGGAGCGCCTGGTGAGCCTGGCGGCGCGCATGTTGGGTGACTACTGGGACCGGCGCGAGCTGGTGGCGCCACCGCCGCTGATCAGCGGTACCGACCTGATCGAATCGTTTGACGTCGAGCCCGGGCCAAAGGTCGGCGATCTATTGGAGGCTGTGCGCGAAGCGCAGGTCGCCGGCAAGGTGCGCACCCGTGAGCAGGCCCTCGACCTGGTCCGCAAAAAGCTCCCCCCCCGTTCGTAGTAGCGCTTCAGCCGCTCGCACGCGGCAGCGCTCATCGTCAGGTAAGGAACCGGCGGCCGGCGACTTTTTCCACGCTTCTCGCCGATCACCCCCGGCCAACCGCCACCAAGCCAAAGAGTTGTCGCCTGTACCCGATAACCGATGATTGTTTCCGCGATCTTGGCCGATCACCCCCGGCCAACTGCCA
>DATHUZ010000442.1:0-1877 GCA_035461725.1 Anaerolineae bacterium | reverse complement strand
GAGACAAGGCGTCGGCGTCAAAGCGATCGGCCACCACCACGTCCACCGGGAGGACGAGCTTGTCGCCCCCTCGCCGCAGCAGGTCGCGCGCCGTCTCCAGGCTCTCGTCCTCCACCAACGACTCGGCCACATCATAGCCATCCGCCTTGAGAAAGGTGTTGGCCATGCCGCCGCCGATGAGGATGGCATCCACCCGGCCCAGCAGGTTCTCGATCACGCCGATCTTGTCCGAGATCTTGGCCCCGCCCAGGATGGCGACGAACGGCCGGTCCGGCTCGGTCAGGGCACGCCCGAGAAACTCGAGCTCTTTTTCCATCAGCATGCCGGCCGCCGACGGCAACAAGTGAGCCACGGCCTCTGTCGAGGCGTGGGCGCGGTGAGCAGAGCCAAAGGCATCGTTCACGTACAGATCTGCCAGTGCGGCCAACTGCTGCGCCAGATCCTGGTCGTTGGAGGTTTCCCCAGGGTGAAAGCGGGTGTTCTCCAGCAGGAAAACGGCTCCGGGCTCTGCCCGGTCGATGGCCTGCTGCACTTCCGGTCCCACGAGCTGGTCCAACTTGGTGACGGGGCGGCCCAACATCTCGGACAGGCGCCTGCCTACAGGGTCCATGCGAAACTCGTCCTTCGCCTGGCCTTTGGGCCGGCCCAGGTGGGAGCAGAGGATGACGACGGCGTCGCGGTCGAGGAGGTATTGAATCGTGGGCAGGGCTGCCCGGATTCGGGTGTCGTCGGCGACAGATCCTTCCTGCAGGGGCACGTTCAAGTCCACACGGACCAGCACCCGTTTGCCCTGCACGTCAAGGTCACGAACTGTCTTCTTGTTCACGATCGGCTCCTTTTGCTCTCGACGGTCGTCAAAAGCCACGCTCTACAAGATAGTGGGCCAGCTCGGCGACGCGACAGGCATACCCCCATTCGTTGTCGTACCAGGCCGCGACCTTGGCCATCTCACCCAGACACATGGTCGACAGAGCATCGAGGACAGAAGAATAGGTGGTGCCTTGAAAGTCGGTTGACACCAGCGGCAGCGGCGAGTAGCCCAGGACGCCGAGCAGTGGCGGCTCGGCAGCGGCCTGTTCAAAGGCCGCGTTGATTGTGGCGACCTCGGCCGGGCGCTCTACGTGGGCCACCAGCTCGGCGATGGACACCGTGGGAATGGGCACCCGATAGGCGCAGCCGTTGAGCTTGCCACTTAGCTCGGGAATCACTTCCGCGACGGCCCTGGCCGCGCCCGTTGAGGTCGGCACGATGTTCGTCGCCGCCGAGCGGGAGCGTCGTGGATCCATGGTCACGTGATCGAGAACGGGCTGGCTGCCGGTATAGGCATGGATGGTGGTCATCAGGGCAACCTTGATGCCCAGGTTCTCGTGCAGGACTTTGGCCACTGGAGCCAGGCAGTTGGTGGTGCACGAAGCGTTCGAGATCACCCGGTGGCTCGCCGGATCATAGTCCGTGTGGTTGATGCCGACGACGACGGTGAGATCCGCCTTGGAGTCGGGCGCGGTGACGATCACGCGCCGCGCTCCACCGGTCAGGTGGAGGTGGCTGCGCCCCTTGAAGTGACCCGACGATTCGATGACCAGGTCGATCCCCAGGCGTGCCCACTCGGGCACCGGGCCGTAGGGGTTGCGCCCTACGATGTGGGTCTCGTGGCCATCGACGACGATCGAGTTTTTCCCGCCACGCACACTCGCCTCAACGTCGGCGTCAAAGGTCCCATAGTTCGAATCGTACTTGAGCAGGAGCGCGCGGGCCTCGGTAGCGTGAGGATTGCTGACGCCGATGTGCGTGATCCGCAGCTCGTCGGCATAGCGCTGGTGAATGATCTTGAACACCTGACGGCCAATGCGCCCAAAGCCGTTGATGGCCACCCTGAT
>DATHUZ010000441.1:0-3557 GCA_035461725.1 Anaerolineae bacterium | reverse complement strand
ATCGGCATCGGCATCAGCCCACGCACCACGATCGTCAAGTATCCATGGTACGAGTCGCTCTGGCTGGGCACGCGGCAGACCGTGCGCATGACCCTCTTTATCTTTACCGTCCCGGTGCAGATCGTCCAGGGCCTGATCCCTGCCGAGCTGGCACGCCCGGTTGGGCCGGTTGGCGTGGGCCAGTTGGTCGGCGACGCCGTGCAATACTCGCTTGATTCCGGTTGGTGGTTTCCGGTGATGCAGATGATGGGCAGCCTGGGCGTGGCGCTCGCCGTCACCAACCTCTTGCCCCTGCCCGCGCTCGACGGCGGCCGCATCCTGTTCGTCATCGTCGAGGGCATTCGCGGCCGGCGCATCGATCCCGCCAAGGAGGGCCTGATCCACCTCATCGGCATGGCCCTGTTGGTCGCGCTCATGCTCTTTATCACCTGGCAGGACGTGATCAATCCGATCCCTTCGATCGACTGGGGTAACCTGTTCTGATGAAAGAATCCGCCTCACCGTCGAGGCACTCCGAACGTTAGCATAGACGAGGCAGTCCATTGAGTAGATGCACGCGTTGTGGCGAAAAGGTCCAGGAAGGACAGCGCGTCTGCCCGCGGTGTGGCAAGCCGCAGCGGCAGTCCGGCCGGGTTCGCTGCCGGCATTGTGGCACCTTTGCCAATAGGGACCTGTCGATCTGCCCCGGCTGCGGCGAGCACCTCCAGCCCGACTGGGCGCGCCCTCTGTTGGCAATCGCCGTCGTGGCCATCGGCATCGGACTGGTACTGGCCGCCGCTGCCGGGGTGCGGCACGTCCTGTCGAGCATGCGTCCCGCCGTTGCCGTCAGCACCGTCCAGGCGCTCGCCGCCAGCATTCCCGACGTCGTCGAGGTCCCGAGCCTGACCCCGTCGCTGACGCCATCGATCACGCCCACCTTCACCCCCACGCGCACGCCCACGCCCATCCCCACGCTCACCGCCACGCCGACCCTGACGCCCATCCCCACACTCACCCCGACGCCCACCACCACCCCCACACCCACCACACCCACGTCCACGCCGACGCCCACCCCCACGCCAACGGCCACCTGGCGCCCCTGGACCGCGACGCCGGTGCCGACAGAGACGCCGGCGGCCACGCCCACCCCAACCGTGCCTGCCCTCTCGCCACCCGCGTTGCTCGGACCCGAAGCCGGCGCCGTGTTCAGCGAGCGAGACGCAAACATCGAGCTTACCTGGTCCACCAACTATACCCTCCGCCCAGGCGAGTACTTTCAGGTCCGCCTTCGCTACATTGAAGAAGCCACCGACAGTGAGGTCATTATGCCGGTCCACGTGCAGCGCACCTCCTGGTTCGTCGATGCCGGCCTCTATGCCCGCGCCAGCCAGCGCACCGAGCGCGCTTACCATTGGTCCGTCCGCATCGTGCGCCGCGAGGTGGGTGCCGATGACAGCGAGCGATACGTGCCACTTAGCTCTCTCAGCAGTGAGCGCACCTTCTACTGGAAGTAGACTGAGGTGAAAATCAAGAGGCCGGGGCTGCGGTTCAGGCAGCCCCGGCCTCTGCATGGCAGGCCCGCGCGCGTGTGGCTACGTTTCACGCACGTCGATCAGCTTTTCGTCCTGGATCTGTTCCAGCGCCTCGGTGAGCTGGTCGGCGCTCACGTTGCGCACCTTCAGCACCAGCCCCCAGCGCATCGGATCCCCCGACGCGAACGTGCCGCACGCGGCGATGTACCCGCCCTGGTCGGCAATCGCCTGCGCCACCTTGGCCAGCTCGCCTTCCCTGTTCGGCACCTCCATCGTGATCCGCAGCCCTTTCTGCCGTGCCGCGAACAGCTCCATGAATGTCTGGAACATGTCGTGCTCGGTGATGATGCCCACCAGCCGCCCGTCGCGCATTACCGGCAGGCAGCCGACCTTGTGATCCGACATCAGGTGTGCCGCCTCTTCGATCGGCGTGTCCTCGGTCGTCGTGACCACGTCACGCACCATCACGTCTTTGACCTTGATCTTGTCCAGCAGCGAGTGGATCTCCCAGACGCTCAACAGCGTCATCCCCGACGGCTCTGCCTTGACCAAATCCTCTTCCGTCACCAATCCGACCATCTTGCCTGCCCGGTTGACCACCGGCAGGTGGCGGATCTTTTGCGTTTGCATGTAACGATGCGCCGCCGAGATCGGCTCATCCTGCGAGATCGTCAACGGGTGAACGGTCATGCGATCGCGAACAAACATCGTTCATCTCCTCCCAATGATAGTCTACTTTTTCGCCCAGCTCAACTTGCACACTGCTGTGCCATTGTTCTCGAAATACTCCACCTTGACCTGATGGTTCCCCTCACCCACGTCCACCTCGACCACGTACGTCGCCGGCGAGCTCAGGCGCCACTCGTCGATGATCTTTTGGGTGCCGTCGAGGTAAACGCGAATGCCGTCGTCGGCGACCGCCGTGAAGCGATAGCGGCCCGCCGTAAAGTAGTAGGTCGTGGTAAAGCGCGCCGAGAAATAGTCGGCCGTGATCCCCTGCACCGGCGCCTTGGTCCCCCAGTCAAAGTTCACCGCGTTGAACTGCCTGGTCACCACCGGCACCCCGTCGAGGCGTGGGTTGTTATGAAAATCACCCTTCCACACCGTCACCGGACTGGGTGGGCTCAGCCGCTCGGTCCAGAACCTGAGCTGAGCGCTGCCCAGGTTCTGATAATAGTCGATCTGGATCTGGTGACTGCCGGCCGCGATCTCTTTATCAATGCTGTGCGTCGTAACCGGCGTGTCATACCACTTGTCGATGATCAACCCACCGTCCACCCATACGCGCACGCCATCGTCCACTCGCGTCAGGAAGCGATACTTGCCCGCGTCAAAGGTCCGGTCGCGCGTGCAGCGCGCTGCAAAGTTGGTGCCCGCGATCCCGCCACCCGGCCCATTGGTGCCCCAGTTGAAATCGATCGTCTGGTATCGCCTTTCGAACCTGGGCTCGCCACTCATATAGCGGTTGCTCCAGAAACGGCACGTCCACGGCCCCGTGCTGGGCGGGGGCGTCGGAGCCGGCTTGGGGCAGGCGATAGGGACCTTCAGCCGCTGTCCGGGATAGATCAGGTTCGGATTGCGAATGTTGTTCAGTGCCACGAGCCTGCTCACCGTCGTGCCGTAGCGCGCCGCGATCTGCTTCAGGTACTCGCCGCGCTGCACCACGTGGATCTTGGTGCAGCCGCTGGGCGGCGGTGGCGTGCATGGCACGGGGATGACGAGGCACTGCCCGACATAGATGACATTCGCATTCCAGAGGTTGTTGGCGCGCACAATCGCATCCACCGTCACCCCATAGATGCGCGCAATCTGGGTCAGATTCTCGCCTACTTTCACAACGTGGGTAGTGGCTGCGCATGGATCTGCCTGGGCGACAGGGACAAACACCGACACCAGGAGAATCACCACCACAACCAGGAGGAGCCGCTTTTTCATCTTTTCACCCCTTTCTCGCTACGAGGCCTCTCACGATCAGACCCTCGTGCCGGGCCTCGTCGTGGAAATCTCACCGTAATCCACTCCTCGTGAAACGCGTCACACGCGGGG
>DATHUZ010000440.1:0-4210 GCA_035461725.1 Anaerolineae bacterium | reverse complement strand
CGGGTCGAGGCGCGCGTCAGCGAGATGCTCGACCTGGTGGGCCTGGAGGGGTACGGCGGGCGGCGCGTCTACGAGCTGTCGGGAGGTGAACAGCAGCGGGTGGCGCTCGCCCGCAGCCTGGCGCCCGGCCCCCGCCTGCTGATGCTCGACGAACCGCTCGGCTCGCTCGACCGGACGCTGCGTGAAGAGCTGATGAACGAGGTGCGGGGCATCCTGAAGCAGGTGCTGCCGGCAGACTCCGAGCCGCGTGCCGGGACGGGAGGGATCACGGCGATTTACGTGACGCACGACCAGCAAGAGGCGTTCGCGGTCGCCGACAGGCTCGCGATCCTGCGCGCCGGCCGGATCGTGCAGCGCGGCACGCCCCAGGAGGTGTACCGCAACCCCGCGTCCCTGTGGGTGGCGCGCTTTTTGGGGCTCGCCAACCTCGTGCCCGGCCGCATCGTCGACGCAGATCCGATCAGGGTGGACACGCCGATCGGCACCGCCACGCCGGCGAACGGCATGCTTTCCCCGTCGCACACGGTGCCCAGGCCAGGCAGGCCCGTGGTGCTCCTGATCCGTCCCGAGGCGGCGCAGGTGGCCGACTGCGAGGAAGGGATGGACCTGTCGCTGACCGGCACGGTGTCGAGCTGCTCGTTCCGCGGCAGCTACTACCGCCTGGCGGTGCGCCACGCGTCGGGCGTGGAGCTGTCGTTCGACCTGATTTCGGATCAGGGTCCCCTGCCACTACCCGGCGAGGAGGTCGTGCTCGCGCTGCGGCCGGAAGCGATGAGCCTGCTGCCGGAAGAAGAAGATGGCGAAGCGTAAACCCACGCGCGCAGACGAGGCACAACGGCGAGACGGTGCCTCGTTGCGAGACGGTGCCTCGTTGCGAGACGAGGTCGCGACACGAGACGAGGTCGCGACGAAACAGGAGGAGCCGGTCGCCGTCGAGGTAGTGCGCGACGGCCGGCTGCGAACGCGAATTCATTGGGAGTGGCACGGCGACACGGTACGCGTCCGCGTGCCGCGCGGCGTGCGGCAGGCCGACGTCGACCGGCACGTGGCCGACATAGTGGCGGAGGTCAGGCGCCGGCGCGCCCAGGTGCGCGCGCGGGCGGATGCCGACCTGGAGGCGGTGGCGCGTCAGATCAACCGGAAGTATTTTCGTGGCGAGGTCAAGTGGCACTCGATCCGGTGGGTGGGCAACATGCAAAAGCGGCTGGGAAGCTGCACCACCGGCGGCCCGACCGACGGCGACATCCGCATCAGCGACAAGATCCGCGGCTGGCCCGACTGGGTGGTCGAGTACGTCGTGGCGCACGAGCTGGCGCACCGCATGCATCCGAACCACAGCGCGGCCTTTTGGGAGTATCTGGCGCGGTATCCAAAGACGGAGCGGGCGCGGGGGTTCTTGCAAGGCGTGGCGTTCCAGCTCGGGGAAGATGCGGAAGAGTGGCTATAAGCCACAGGAGGTCTCTTGCACCCTTTCATCAATTGCTATCAGAACTACATCGGCTGGTCGACGACGAGATCCTTCGAAAAGCTCGCGATGAAAGCTGCGTGCTGCTGACTCACGATACTGACTTTGGCGACCTGATGGCAGCAAGTAGTGCCGAACTTCCAAGCGTTATTATCTTTCGTCTGCGTAACATGCACCCCAGTCAAGTGAACAGCACCGGCCACCTGCCCCTACCTGACCGCTGGCTTCCCCCGCAGCCGCGCCGGCAGCAGCCCACGCAGCAGGTCCATATCGGGCTGGCGAAAGCCGCCGACGAGTGCCAGCGCCACCAGGTACACCGCGCCGCCGATGGGGATGAGCAGGGGCCAGGGCACCCGGCCGTGCACTCCCCACAACACCGCGCCCATCACCGCCGAGGCAAGTGCCGGCTGCCAGAAGAGGGAAAGCCACGGCACCCGCCCCAGGTGCTTGCGGATCGCATAATAGAAGGGCGCGAGTAGGGCCAGCTCGGAAAAGACGGTGACCACGGCCGCGCCTCTGTAGCTAAAGAGGGGGATGGCAACCAGGTTGGCGACGATGTTAAAGGTGACGCCGATGAGGAAGGCACGCGTCAGGAAGCGCTGCTGGTCGATGGCGATGAGCACGTACTGGGTGACGCTGTTGACGAACCCAAACGGCAGGAACCAGATGATGAGCTGAAGCGCGATCTGCGAGTCGGGCAGGTATTTGGCGCCACCCAGCACCAGGATCAGCCCGTCGGCGATAAAGAAGGTGCCGACGGCGATGGGGAGGGCAACGATTAGCAGCAGGCGCAGCGACAGGAGATACGCGCGCATCAACGAGTCGCGTGCCGACGCCGCGTAGCGGCTCATCAACGGAAAGACCGCCTGTGTAAAGTAGGCAGGGATGACGCCGAGACCTTCGACGTACTTGTAGGCCGCGCCATAATAACCCACGGCCGTGTCGCCGTGAAACGGCTTGAGCAGGAGGGTATCGATGCGGAAAAAGGCGATGGCCAGAAAGTGGTTGATCATGAGCGGGAAAGACTCGACCATCATCCATCGCCCCGTGTCCGCATCCCACACCAGGCGCGGCCGGAAGCAGTGGCGCAGCAGCAGCGTGGCCAGCACGCCGGCACTGACCACGTTCGCCACCACCGAGACCGCGGCCAGCCCCACGAACCCCCACCCGATGAGCAGCACCAGCACACCCAGGCTGACGCGCGTCAGCGCCGTGACCGTCGAGATGGCGGCCGGGTACTCCATCTTTTCGTAGGCATAAAAGACAGCGCTAAAGCTGTCGGCCAGGTTGCTGAAAATCATGCCCAGGGCGAAAAAGGCGACGGCGGCGACAATATCGGGCGTCATCTGGCCGAGGAAGGCGTAGACGAGGATGCCGGCGGTCATGAGGGGCAGCGAGGTGAACCAAAGGATGCCGCGCAGGATCGTGGCCGTGCTGAAATAGCGGTTCTGATGCTCCCGATCCTTCGCCACCTCGCGGGTCACCAGTGTGCCGAGGCCAAAGCGCACCAGGATGTCGAAATAGCCGATAAAGACGATGGCGAACTGGTAGCGCCCGGCGAGCTCGGGCTCGAGGATGCGGAGCATCATCATGGCAAAGACAAAGTCGATCAGGCGGTTGAGGAGCTGGAGGCCGAGCATGACGACGCTGTTCTTGGCGACGCGCCGGACCGCCGAATCGTCGTCGCGCTCACGGTAGAAGCGGCCCCAGAGCCAGTAGAGGCCGAGGAGCAGGAGGACGACGCCGGCCAGGAAACTGCCGTACAGGCCGAGCTTCAGGCTCATCGGCGTGTACTTGAAGCGGACGCGATGGGCACCCTCGGAGAGGTAGACGGCGCGAAAGTTGCCGTCGGCGCGCAGGATCTGAAGTTCGGCCTCGTCGGCGGGCTCGTCGCCAGGAGCAGGTAGCGGCAATTCCGGGCCTGGCACTATCGATCTGTAGGCTTTCCACCCCGAAAAGTAGCTGTCGGTCAACACCAACCAGCCGGCGGCCGGCATCTCCACGTCGACGAACACCGTGTTGGCCGAATAGGTGACGATGCGTGCCGGGTGCAGCGGGTAGTCGCTCAGGGAGGAGGGATATTCGGTATTCGGGCCGGTGGTGGTGCCGTCGAGCAGGATGGTGCGGCGGGGATCGAACGTGGACAGATGCTCGGCGACGGTGGCCGGCTCTACCCATTCGACGGCCGTCGTGGGCAGGGCAAAGGCGCGCGGCAGGACGTCGGCATTTTCATAGATGCGCAGCTCGCCGTCGTAGACGAGACGGTAGTCAGCGTTGGGAATCTCGCCCTCCGTGGCCACGTAGCGCACGCCGAGCAGGTCGAGCAGCGGCGAGCTGAGGTTCGCCGCGCCATAGATGGGCGCGATGCGGTTGTAGAGGAGCTCGCCCTGACCCTCGATGGTGCGCATGTAGGTGACATACTGTGCCGGGATGATCGAATCGTAGCCACGCACGTCATAGAGGCCGTGCAGCCACGGAATGTTGGCGTTGAGCGTGCGGGTGCTGCCCTCGGGCTGGTAGGTCGTCAGGCGCCACGGGCCGCCGTCGCGATTTGTCTGCGCCTGCAGGAACCCGACAGACGGCGGTGTGAATTCGAGCAGGTCGGGGTCGGCGGAGGGGTTAAAGCCGGCGCCAAAAATCAGCAGGTCGACCGCGACCACCAGGACGGCCAGGGGTTTCCAGATCGGTTGATTGGTAGACTGGTAGATTGGTAGTTTGGGGAGGGGGAGGTGGATGGGGAGGCGG
>DATHUZ010000439.1:0-3222 GCA_035461725.1 Anaerolineae bacterium | reverse complement strand
TTCTTGTGTCCCTGTTCGAGGGGAGCGCGGATCTGGCCAGGCCTCCAACAACCGGTCCAGGTAAGCCATCAGCGCCCTCGATCTCGGAGGCCCGCCGTCAATCGTCAACCGTAAATCGTAAAGCGCGAATCGCACATCTTGAAAGGTGCGCACGTAGCCTTCCGGCTCGGCCAGGATCAGGGCGCGCACCAGCGCGTCCTTTGCCCGGCCCACGTCGCCCTGCTGTTCGAACGCCCGGGCACGGAGCACCAGCGCCTGGATGACTGCCGCCATCCGGCCGGCTTTTTCCGCGGCGGACTCGATCTCTGTTAGCAGCGTGATGGCCTCATCGTGCCGGCCCTGAGTCATCCAGACGCGGGCAAGGAGCAGGTCCTGAAACTCGCACAGGATGAGCGGGAACCCCTCGTCCATCGCCTGAACGCGCCGCCCGGCCCACTCGTCGGCCCACTGCAGCACCCCGGCATCCGGTGTGCCGCTGCCCGCCTGCGACAGGCTAAACCACACCCGGTGCGCGACCACCTGCTGTTCGAGGTAGGCTGTGCCGACTTCCAGTGCCAACTGCTGCGCCTGCTCGAGGGCTGACCTTGCGGCGTCAACCTGGCCTCGGGCGGCCTCGACTCCGGCGAGGGCAAGGTGCCCGTCGAGGAGGGCCAGGTGGTTGTGGGCCTGGCGGCTCAGGTCGATGCCGCGCCGGACGTGCTCCAGGGCGCGGTCCAGATCGTTCCACTCGACATAGATCTGGCTCAGGTGGGCGTACAGCTCGCCTGAGAACCACCACAGCTCCCCGCCGCGCGCCTCCGCCTCGGCCAGCGCGCCTTCGAAGGTGTGTGCCGCGCGCCCGAGCCGGCCTTGATGGAGCTGGTTCTGGCCGAGCCGGTTGGTGATGGCCTGGACGAGGAAAGGGCTGTCCAGCGTCTGCACCGCTGTCAGAGCCTCAAAGTAATACGCTTCCGCTTCCCGCACTCGTCCCTGTAACCGCGCGCAGTTGGCGTGCGCCTGGAGGGCCAGCACTCGCAGCCACACCTCCTCGTCGCTGCGAGCGGCCGGCAAAAGCTCGAGTGCTTGCTTTGACAGCTCGAGCGAGCACTGTCCATCCCACTTGACCGAGGCGAGGACGGCGCGGATCACGGCGATCTCGCCGCGCACCGGGTCGTGCCCGGACACCTCCCCGGCTGCGGCCATGGCCTTTTCTGCCTGAGCTAAACGATCTTCGACCTCTACATAATGACCCGAGTAGGCGAGCGCCAACGCGTATGCCAGCGCCAGCTTTGGCTGGGTCTGGATGAGGCTGCGTGGCAAAGAGTCCAGCCAGCGTTGAAGGGTCACCAGCTCGCCGCGCATCACCAGCCGCTTATAGCCGTCCTCCACCAGTTGCGCGGCGCGCGACGGGTCGTCCGCAGCGAGCGCGTGGCGCACGGCGTCAGAGATGGCGCCGCGCTTCTGATGCCACGCGGAAGCGCGAAGATGCAGCACAGGGAGCAGATCGGGCGACGACTGCTGCAGGCGCGCGCGCAGCGTGTCGGCAAAAAGGGGGTGGTAGCGGTACCACTGCCCTTCCGCGTCGAGCGGTGTTATGAACAGGTTGTCGTTTGCCAACCCCTCCAGCATCTGCTCGCTGTCGCGCCGGCCTGTCACAGCGTCACACAACGGGGCAGTCAGGTAGGGCAGAATCGCGGTGTGCAGCAGGAAGGTTTGCACCGCTTCGGGTTGGCGCAACAGGACATCTTCCGTCAGATAGCTCAGCACGTGCCGGTGCGTGCCGGCAAACGCCTTGACAAAGTGCTGTGCCTGCGCGGGATCGAGTCCCTGCAGCGAGAGGGCTGCCAGGTGCAGACCCGCCGCCCAACCCTCCGTGCGTGCGTCGAGCGCAGCTACCGCATCGGTAGACAGGTTGAGGGCCATGACCCGGTTGAGAAACACCTCTACTTCGCCGGCAGTAAAGCGCAGATCGGCGGCGCGCAGCTCGATCAGTTGGTCACGGGCGCGCAGCCTGGCCAAGGGCAGAGGGGGATCGGCCCGGGTGAGAATCACCAGGTGCACCGCCGGCGGCAGATAGTCGAGGAAAAAGGCGAGCGAGTCGTGGACCGGAGGGGCATGGATGGTGTGATAGTCGTCCAGGATCACGACTAGCGGGAGGGTGCCTGCGCGTTCCTGCGCGCTCACCAGGTCGTTCACGAGCGCCGTTACGATGACCTGGAGCTGGGCGCGCAGGTCGCCCGGCGTGGCGCCGGGGGGCGGGAGGGTGTAGAGCAGCGTGCCGGCGTTTGCGCCGGCGCCCGGGCGCGCTTTCTCCACCGCCGCCAGCACATAGCTCCAAAACCGAACGGGATCGTTGTCCTGCTCGTCGAGCAGCACCCACGCGAAGGGCATGTCCGTGCCGTGCTGCGACGCGCGCCACTCGCTCAGCAGCGTCGTCTTGCCAAAGCCGGCAGGCGCCGAGATGAGGACGAGCTTGTGCATCAGGCCGGCATCGAGTCTGTCCAACAGGCGCCGGCGCGCCACCGACTCGGCGCGGAGCGGCGGGACGTACAATTTCGTAGCCAGAAGTTGCGTCGGCATCGTCGGTCCCCGTTTTGTGCTCCTCTCGACACCGTGGGAGCGCTCTCGATCCAGGATTATAGCACATTGTGCCTTTGCCGGCAACACGGCGCCAACATTGCGTCCGAGGTATCGCCAAATGCCTTATAGATTTGCCGCAGCTCTCGTCTGCTATTCGCTCCCTGCGATCTCGACTCCAGTCGTGTGCGCAACAATCTTGCCATTGCGCACGACTAGTGTGTCCACGCCGAACGGGATCACGGGGCTCGCCGACCACTTGAGATAGGCTACGTCACCTTCCACCTGTTGTTGTAGCAGCGTGAGGGTGGCCAGTACCTCAGGCGTAAGTATAGTGAGGATTTGTGTCCAGAGCTGGCGCAGCGCATCCTGACCTCGAACAGGCCCGGGTGTGAGGTTGCTGAGGAAAAAGGCATCCTCTGCATAATGGTCTACCAGCTTGACCAGGTCACGCTCCATCAGTGCAGCAAGGTGGCGGTCTACAACTTGTTTGGTCTCCAAGCTCATGTCTGGTTCCTCCTGTGTCCTACTCAGAATCGATCCTCTCACAACAGCGCATCCACCTTGTCAGCGTTAAGGCTGGCGAGGCGGTCGCGGTGATTCGCAGTAATCCTGATGAATTTATCCACACCTGTCCCGTCCTCACTCCGCTGTGCAGAAGCGATG
>DATHUZ010000438.1:0-5351 GCA_035461725.1 Anaerolineae bacterium | reverse complement strand
CACGTGCCCGGCGGCCCCGACGTGAACGTCGGTCGCGTCGAGGAGAACGGCAAGGTCTATCTCCGCCGCGAGGGCGTGACCCCCGACCAGCTCCTGGGCCGTGTCGAGGGAGACGTCGACTATCTCGCCGGCGGCGCCGCCTTCTTCCTTCTTCTCCAGACGCCCGAATAAGCCGCCACCCGTTCATAGTCCCGAGCACCCTCGGGCAGCGGCTTCAGCCGCAGATTGGGGGAAAAGATGGATTTTGATCCAAAAGAGGCTGGCGCAGCCACTGCCGAGCGCCTGGTTGCGTACGAGCCAGACGCCGCCGGCACCGTCGCCAACGGGCTGCAGGGCATCTGGGTGCGCGCCGCGCCGGTCCGCCGCCCCGAGCCGGGCGAGGATTACGGCCCGGGCGAGGCCGGGCTCGACGCGACCGGGGTGCCCGTGCCGGTGCTGCGCGCCGTAGGCAAAGAGATCGGCCGCCACGCCCGCCGCCGCGTCGCCGACTTTGTGCCGCTCATCGAGCGCCTGTGGGCGCACTATGGGCGCGAGGGGCGAATCGTCGCCGCCGTCGCCCTGGGGTCGATGGAGCTCGCCGAGCCCGACCTGATCGTGCCCGTCATCTACGAGCTGGCGCAGCGCTGCGCCTACTGGGAGGACTGCGACCAGCTCGCCATGAAGGCGCTCGAGCCCGTCCTGCGCAAGGACCCTGACGCGTGGATCGACCGGATTGGGGCGTGGGTGACCAACGACAACAAGTGGGTGCGCCGCGCCGCCCTGACCGCCCTCGGCCGGCTGCCGATGGAGCGCCCCGAGTACACGGCCCGCGTCGTGCCGCTCCTGGCGCCGGCCCTGGGCGATCCCGACCGCGACGTCAAGCGCGCGCTCAGCTTTGCGCTGCGCGTCGCCGCGCGCGGGGAGGCCGAGCCGGTCAAGCAGTTCATCCGCGACCGCCAGGGCGTGACCGACGCCGACAGCCTGTGGGTGCTGAGCGACGTGGCGCGCAGCATGACGCCGAGCCTGCGGCCCGAGTTCGCCGGCCTGCTGCCGCTCTACCACCGCTGGCTCGACACGGCCGAGCCGGCGGCGCGCCGCAGTGTGGAAGCGGCGGTGCGGGTGCTGGAGCAGGCGACAACATAGCACAAAAGGAAGGACAAGGATCGCGTGGTCGCAAACAACAAGGATCGTGCTGAAGAGTATCGACGCAGTGCGCTGAACAAGCTCGAAACCGGGTTGGAGCGCCTGCAAAAAGCCAGAGATGATCCGGTTGTCCTTGGTGCCACACTCCTGAGCCTGCACGGGGCGCTAGAGGACGAGGTTCGACACACTCTCGGCATACATCCTGCTATCCCGAATGACGAGCAGGAAGAAGTGCTGGATCGCCAGAGAACCCAGTGGGCCCAGCTTCTCGCCATGCTTGAACGACAACAACTCCTCAGCGGGCCTGAACGTCAGATGATCGCACACGCGAACACGCTGCGACAGCCGTTTGCGCACGGCGACGTCTTTGCCGGGTCAAGACGCGAGGTTGAGGCCTATGCGGACCTGGTCCGCAAGATTATCGAGGACAGCCGGCTATCAAAGCAGTCGAGCTCATCGACCGATCCACGCCGCCTGCAGCAAGATGCTCGCGCAGCCGCCGAGGCAGGCGCCGTCGACGATCTGCTCAGGATCGTTGGGCAGATCAACAGCTCATCGACCCGCCAGGATCTGCTGTGGCTTGCAGGTCAAGAAGCCTTGCAGGCCGGCGCATTCCGCGACGTCGCCAAGGTCGCACCGCTCATTGAGGCAGGTGGATGGTTGAGCAGTCGCGATCCACAGGGCCTTCTCAAGAAGGCAGGCCAGCAGGCCATCGACGCAGGTGCCATGGACGATCTGATCAAGATTGTCGAACAGATTAGCAGCTCATCTATGCGCCGGGAGCTACTCCTGTCGGCGGGACAGGAAGCTCTCAAAGCCGGTGCGTTCCGCGACGTCGCCAAGCTCGCACCACTTGCTCAGCGCGGGTGGCTGAGCAATTATGATCTGCAGGGACTCCTCAAGATGGCTGCGGAGCAGGCTATCGAGGCGGGCGCGGCCGACGACCTCCTCGGAATTGTAGCAAACATCAGCAATTCATCGACGAGTCAGGCGCTGTTGTGGCGGGCAGGTCAGGAGGCTCTAAAAGCCGGTGCATTCTGTGACGTCGCCAGGGTCGCACCCCTCATCAAGGGTGGATGGTTGAGCAGTTACGATCCACAGGGACTCCTGAAAAAGGCCGGTTACCAGGCCATCGAAGCAGGTGCGACCGGCGACGTGCTCGCCATCGCCCAACTGATCACCAACACGTATGAGCGCGAAAACCTGTTGAAGGAGGCAGGAAAGAGGGCACTGAGGTACAAGTAGCATTTGGCTCCGCTTTACAGTCAATCCTAGTGCAATGCCAGAACAGAGGCTCGGGAATTACCCTTGACAATCCTTCTATCCTTCCAGCACTTATGGGTGCCCCCCCCCACCCCGGACCCTCAGAGTCCCTGAAAGAGTAGAAAGATAGGTGCACGCGCCTGCGGCTCTCACCTCGGCCCCGTTAACCCGATAGTTAAGCTTGAAAAAAGGCCCTCATCAGCATCGGGACTGCATTCTCCACGGCCGTAGAACTGCGGTATCAGGCGTACCGGACTCATCATTGCCGAGAATCAGCCTGGATTCTGCACTAGCAACACAACCAGCTTCCCAATCCGTTAATCCTGCGAATCCGCGTTTTTCCCGCCATCACCCCCCACTGGCATGCCCGTGTGAGCTACTCGTCCAGCCCGTACCGCTGTCTCTCCTCCAGCGTCAAGAGGGGCGGGTCGCGCTGGATGAGCGGCTCGACCTGGGCCAGCAGATCCTCGATCGAGGCCGGCCACAGCCGGACCGTCCCGTCAACACCGGCGGTCACGATGGTCTTGCCGTCGGTGGCCAAAGGCTTGACATCGTGTCAGGTCCGCTGCTTGTGCCGCCTCGTTACGGCAGCGCCCCCCGGATATAGTCCTCGCCCATCGACACCAGGTTTTTGTCGCCGATAAAGAGCGGCGTGCGCTGGTGCAGCCCTGTCGGCTCGATGTCGAGGATCGGCCGCCGCCCATCCGACGCAGCGCCACCCGAATGCTCGGCCAGGAACGCGAGCGGGTTCGCCTCGTACAGCAGCCGCAGCTTGCCCTGCGGCTTTTTCGGGTCGCGCGTGTCGGCCGGGTAGTAAAAGACGCCGCCGCCCAGCAGGTTGCGATGAAAGTCGGCCACGAGCGAGCCGATGTAGCGCAACTTCAGGTCCATCTGCTGCAGGTGGTTTGTATACTCCTGGATCTCGCGCGCCCAGTAGCGCTCGTACCCCTGGTTCACGCTGTAGAATTGCGCCCTGGATGGGATCATGATGTCGGGATGCGTCAGCAGGAACTCGCCCACCGTCTGGTCCAGCGTGAACCCGTGCACGCCGTTGCCGGCGCTGTACACAAACATCGTGCTCGGGCCATAGAGCACATAGCCGGCGGCCACGATCTGTCGCCCGCACTGCAGGCAGTCCTGAACCGTGCCCGGCGTCCCGTCGGGCGACGTGCGGCGCAGGATCGAAAAGATGGTGCCGATGCTCACCGAATAGTCAATGTTCGACGAGCCGTCGAGCGGGTCGAACAGCAGGCAGTAGCGCCCGATCGAGTACTCGTCGGGGATCGGGATAATGTCCGGCATCTCTTCCGACGCCATGACGGCCAGCCGCCCCGTGAACTGGTTCAGGCGCACAATGGTCTGGTTGGCATACTCGTCGAGCCGGGCCACCTGTTCGCCCTGCACGTTCATGCTCCCCGTCAGTCCCAGGATGTCCTCCAGGGCAGCCCGCGTCGTCTCGCGGGCGATCACCTTTGCGGCGAGGGCAATGTCATACAGGATGCTGGTGAGCGCGCCTGTCGCTTCCGGGTGCTGCTTCTGTTGCTGAAGGATATGTCGCTCGATGGTGATGACCTTGTCCACTGCTCTTCTCCTTTCGCCTTTGTGGGGTGTACGGCTGCCTAATTGTAACCGAGAATGAACGATAGATCAAGGCGGGAAGGAGAAATAACATGTCCTTGATCCCTCGACAGATATCGGGTATAATAGATCAACACACCTGTCACACGGAGACGATATGACCGAGCAGTTTGAGCGTTATTCCCGGCAGATGATCTTGCCGGGCTGGGGCCGAGAGGGGCAGCGCACCCTGGCGGGCAAGCGCGCCGTGGTTATCGGCTGTGGTGCCCTCGGCAGCCATATCGCCGACCACCTGGCGCGCGCCGGCGTCGGGCACTTGGCCCTCGCCGACCGCGATTTCGTCGAGTGGCACAACCTGCCGCGCCAGGCGCTTTACGACGAGGCCGACGCCGCCGCGGGAGTGCCCAAAGCCGTCGCCGCCGCGCGGCGCCTGCGGCAGGTCAATAGCCAGATCGTGATCGAGGAGCACGTCGTCGACGTCAACGCCGACACGGTCGAAGCCCTGATCGCCGGTGCCGACCTGGTGATGGACGGCGCTGACAATTTCGAGGTGCGCTACCTGCTCAACGAGGCCTGTGTCAAGCACGGCATCCCGTGGGTGTACGGTGGCGTGCTCGGCACCTACGGCCTCACCGCCGCCATCGTGCCGGGCAGCACGCCCTGCCTGCGCTGCCTGCTCGGGCCCATGCCGCCGCCCGCCTCGGTGCCGACGTGCGAGACCGCCGGCGTGCTCGGCCCCGCCGTGGCGGTCGTCGCCGCCCTGGAGACCGCCGAGGGGCTCAAGATCCTGCTCGACCGGCGAGACGAGCTCCTGCGCAGCCTGGTGATGGTCGACGTGTGGAGCGGCGATTTCGAGCGGGTGAACAGCAGCAAGGGTGATACGGTCTGCCCCGTGTGCGACGAGGGCCGCTACGAGCTCCTGGAAGCAGATCGCGGCTCGATGGCCACCAGCCTGTGCGGCCGCAGCGCCGTGCAGGTCAGCCCCGGTCCGGGGCACGAGGTGGACCTGGCAGCGCTCGCGGCGCGCCTGGCCGATCTCGAGCTGTTGCAGGCGAACGAATACCTGCTGCGCCTGAAGGCGGAGGAGAAGGAAATCACCGTCTTTGCCGACGGCCGTGCCATCATCAAAGGAGTAGACGACCCAACGCAGGCGCGGGTGCTCTATGCCCGGTATGTGGGGACGTGATGCGGACCGGCGCAGGGGGATAAAGCGTTGGCGCATCAAGTGCACGTGCGCGGTGGCACGTGGGCACGGCACGAAACGCCGGGGCATAAAGTGCCCCAGCTAGTACTACAACTGAATTTTACAAAGTAGCTTTTGTGGCAGACAACCGCGGCGATAGCCAACGTCTGAGAGGCGGAGAACCACTAGAGAGCTGACCAAATGG